>JBDLTI010000004.1:0-68263 GCA_039805865.1 Pseudomonadota bacterium
GGGGCTGGATGCGACGGGTACCCGTGCCTCAATGATGGGCTCGTGGATCAGCATGTATGCGCGTCAGAAGAATCCGGTGCTTAACTATATGCTGTTGCACGGCCGTAGCCGTTTTACGAACCCGGTGCTGGTCTCTCGTCAGGATGGTTTGCTGAAGGTCGTGAAAGCCATGAAGCGCGGTACGCCGTTCTATTATTTGCCGGATCAGGATTTCGGATCGAAGGATGCGGTGTTTGCCCCGTTCTTCGGATTTCCTGCGGCCACGGTCACCGGTGTCTCACGCCTGGCGCAGCTAACAAATGCACGGGTGATTGCCATCGTTTCCAAGATGGTGCCGGATGGCTATGAGTCCTACTACACCGAAGAATGGGAGAACTTTCCCGGGGCTTCGGTCGAAGAAGATACGGCACGCATGAATCAATTCATCGAGTCCTGGGTGTTGCAGATGCCGGATCAGTACTTCTGGCTGCACAAACGATTCAAGACGCGGCCAGAAGGTGAGCCGAGTGTTTACGGCAAGCATCACCGCTAATTTATTCCGCCGGCCTATAATCAAAAGATGAAACTGAAATTCTCTAAAATGCACGGCCTTGGTAACGACTTTGTCGTGCTGGATGGCGTACGTCAGCAAGTCTCGTTGAGTACCGAACAGATTCGCGCGCTCGGTGATCGGCACATCGGTATTGGCTTTGACCAGATGCTGCTCGTAGAACCGGCACAGACACCGGGTGCGGATTTCCGTTATCGCATTTTCAATGCCGATGGTAGCGAAGTAGAGCAGTGCGGCAATGGCGCCCGCTGCTTTGTGCGCTTTGTGCATGACCAGGGTTTGACGGAAAAATCGGCCATCGTCGTAGAAACCAAGCGCGGCATTATTCATCCGCGGCTGGAAGCAAACGGCCTGGTTACCGTAGACATGGGCCAACCACGTTTTGTGCCCGCAGAGATTCCGTTTGTGTCCGAGAGCGATGCGGCCGAGCAGCCGCTGGTGTTGCCCGATGGCACAACGCTGACCATCGGCGCTGTGTCGATGGGCAATCCGCATGCTGTGACGGTAGTGAGCGATGTCGATACGGCACCGGTTGCTGTGCAGGGCCCGCAGGTTGAACACCATGCGCGTTTTCCGCAGCGGGTAAATTCAGGTTTTATGCAAGTGGTTGACCGGCACACGATCCGATTGCGGGTGTATGAGCGCGGTGCTGGCGAAACGCTGGCCTGCGGTACCGGCGCCTGTGCGGCTGTTGTGTCCGGCATTCGCCGTGGCTTGCTGGATTCCCCTGTGCGTGTACAAACACGAGGTGGCGATTTGAATATTGCCTGGGCTGGCGCAGGTCAGCCGGTCATCATGACGGGTTCTGCCGTCACCGTATTTACTGGAGAAATCGCGCTATGAGTATGTCGCCCGAAGCCGTGCTGGAGTTCCTGAAATCGCACCCGGAATTTTTTGAAGAGCAGGCAGAATTTTTCCATCAGGTTGAGATTGCCCATCCCTACAGTGGCCGCACGATTTCTTTGGCCGAGCGCCAAATGATTACGCTACGCGAAAAAAACCGTTTGCTAGAACATCGCCTGGGCGAGTTGCTGGGTGTCGGTGAGAGCAACGATGCGCTGGGCGCGCGGATGCATCAACTGACCGTAGCGTTGGTGGGTGCCAGTCGCCTGGATCAGATTGTTGGCATCGTACTCAAATCGCTGGCCGAAGATTTCAGCGTGCCTCAGGCCCGTCTGCGTTTGTGGGGAGAGGGCGCGGCTAATCTGGGCCATGATGCCTGTACGCCGGTGAGTGCCGAATTGATCAAAGAAGCAGCAGGGATGCATCATCCGGTAACCGGGAGTGTGCGCACTGGTGAAGTCGCTGCCTGGTTTGGCAGCGAAGGCGAAGAGATTTCTTCAATGGCATTGGTGCCCTTACGTTTTGAGGGTCAGACCCTCGGTTTGTTGGCGATGGCCTCGGGCGATGCCGAACGTTTTGTTGCAGGCATGGGCACTGCCTATATCGAACGTCTGGGCGATGTCATTGCAGCTGCGTTGGCGCGCGTGTTACGCGGCTGATTTTGATCTAAGCCATGGCTGATCCTGAACCCTCTGCGGCACCAGCACCCTTGTGGCCAGGCGCCGAGGATTGGTTGGCAGAGCTTCGGGATCAGCGGCGCGTATCACCGCATACCTTAAATAACTACGAACGGGATTTGCGCCGCTTGCAATCATTGGCGGGTAACGCGACGCCCGCAGAACTTACCGCGCTGGATTTGCGCCGTTTTGTTGGGAGATTGCACGCATCCGGTTTGTCCGGACGTTCGATTGCCCGATCGCTATCAGCATGGCGCGGATTGCTACGTTGGCTGGCGCGCCGTGGCGTACTGGATGCCAATGTGGCTGAAGGGCTGCACGCGCCCAAACACCCGAAACGATTGCCGGATGCTTTATCCGTTGACGAAGCCTTTCGTTTGCTCAACCCTCTATCGCTCACGGATGACTCTGCTGACACGCCGGCGCGGGAGCAGGTGCTGCAATCTCGGGATCAGGCCATCTTCGAGTTGTTTTATTCCTCGGGCATCCGGTTGTCCGAACTGGTGGGGCTGAATATGGATTGTCTGACTGATCTGCGCCAGGGTGAGGTGCGCGTGTTGGGCAAACGGAATAAAACACGCGTGGTGCCGGTGGGTCGCACCGCGCAAGCCGCCGTTGAAGCCTGGTTGGCCGTTAGAGTGCAATTGCTCAAAGCAGAAGATGAGCCAGCGTTATTTCTGGGTCAGCAAGGAAAGCGCATTGCGCCACGTATGATTCAGCTTCGTTTGCAGAAGCATGGGCAGCAACAAGGATTGCCGCAACGCGTGCATCCCCACCAGTTGCGCCACTCGTTCGCAACGCATATGTTGCAGGGCTCGGGTGATTTGCGTGCGGTACAGGAGATGCTGGGCCACGCCAGCATTGCTTCGACCCAGGTTTATACTCACCTCGATTTTCAGCATCTGGCACAGGTTTATGACCAGGCGCACCCACGCGCACACCGCAGCAAAGAGGCCGTAGCGCAAGCCAACGCCAGTCGCTTTAACCCCGAACAAGAAGATAAAAAATAACATGACCGCTACACTGATTTTAGAATCCGGGAAATCCGGTTCTGTTCGTCGCCGCCACCCCTGGATCTTTGCCGGGTCCGTCGCCACGTTTAAGGGCCGTGCCCGATCCGGCGATACAGTCATTGTTGAGGATGAGCGCGGTGCGGTGATGGGGCGTGCCGCCTGGAGCCCCGAATCGAAGATTCGTGCTCGCATGTGGACCTTTGATCCGGATGAAACGATTGACCATGCCTTTTTCAAACGGCGTGTCGCGCAGGCGGTTGCACGCCGCACGGGATGGTCTGTGCTGCGTGGCGAACAGCCCGAGCCCGGGGGCGAGCGTTTGATTCACGGCGAGGCCGATGGCTTGCCGGGCGTGATTGCCGATCGCTATGGCGACACCGTAGTACTGCAGCTCACCAGTGCCGGGGCAGATGCCTGGCGTGATGCTATTGTGGCGGGCATTGTGCAGGCGACGGGCTGCCAGCAAATTTATGAACGCTCCGATTCCGACGTGCGCAAGCTGGAAGGGCTGGAGCCTGTGACCGGTTGGATTGCTGCCAAAGGCCTAAACGAAGCACCGGCCAATGCCTTACCGCAGATTGATGAGCATGGCGTTCGCTTTGGTGTGGATGTGATTGGCGGTCACAAGACCGGTTTCTATCTGGATCAACGGGACAACCGTTTGATGCTGCGATCGTTAGCGCAAGGCCGTCGTGTGCTCAATTGCTTCTGTTACACGGGCGGATTTTCGTTACAGGCTTTGGCCGGGGGCGCCGAATCGGTGATGTCGATTGATTCATCAGGCCCTGCGCTTGAACAGGCAAAAGCCAATCTCGCCATGAATCGGCATCTGGATGCTAGTCGCGCAGAGTGGCGTGACGCGGATGTATTTCAGGCGTTGCGGGATTATCACAAGGCGGGCGAGAAGTTTGACCTCATCGTGTTAGACCCACCCAAATTCGCACCTTCTGCTGCGCATGCTGATCAAGCTGCTCGCGCATACAAAGACATTAATCTGTTCGGCTTCAAGTTGCTGGCACCGGGAGGTTTGATGATGACCTACTCTTGCTCTGGCGGCATCGGCCTCGAGCTCTTCCAGAAGATTGTTGCGAGCGCTGCATCAGATGCGGGACGGGACGCACGTATTTTGCGGCGCCTGATGGCTTCGAGTGATCATCCGGTCGGCTTGGCGGCACCGGAAGGCGAATATCTCAAAGGGCTGCTCGTCGAAGCAAGCTGATGCCCATGTCGGTTCATTCAGCGGCCAGGGCCAGGCTCTGGTCGGCCGCAGGTATTGTGGTGCTCTCCCTGCTCTGGGGGTATACCTGGGTGCTGGCCAAACAGGCTTTGGATTTTGCGCCGCCGCTGACAATGACCTTCATGCGTGTTTTAGGGGGTGCTCTGGCTCTTTTCCTGGCGCTTCGTCTGATGCGACAACCCATGTCTTTGCCCATGGCGCGTGATGTCCTGCTGATCAGCTTCTGCCAGGTTGTCTGCTTCATGTTGTTGCAGACCCTAAGCCTCAACTATGGTGCTGCCGGTAAAACGGCTGTGCTGGTGTACACCATGCCCATCTGGACCTTGTTTCTGGCCTGGCCTTTGCTTGGTGAGCGGGTACGTGGCGGGCAGTGGCTTGCCGTGATTGGTATTCTGATAGGGTTGTTGCTGATTATCGAACCCTGGCATTTGCAACCAGACTGGTTCAGCAACAGCTTGGCGATTGGCGCTGCAATCTGTTGGGCGATGGGCACTGTGCTGGTCAAGAAGCTCCGACGTCATACGCGGGTCAGTTTGCTCGCACTCACCGCATGGTCGAATCTGATCGGCTGTATTCCTCTGGGGGTGATTGCAGCAATTGCCAATGAGGCGCCGGTACGATGGACGCCCGAGTTCTTGGTGATTTTGAGTGTTCTGTCCTTGATCAGTACAGCGTTTTGCTGGTGGCTATGGACGTCGATTCTTGATCGCGTGCCCGCATGGGAAGCAAGTCTGCTGGTTTTGGGGACGCCCGTGATTGCGATTATTTGCTCCCGAGTGTTGTTGGATGAGGCATTCAGTACCTTTGAAATTGCGGGTATCCTGCTGATTGGATTGGGTCTATGCCTCTTGTCGATTGTCAGTTGGCTGCGTGAGCGCCGGCTATCTTCTCTGGTTTGAAGTCTTATGGAACTCTTTGTTCGAATTCTTGAAGTGATCTTCCCAGTAATCGCCGTCGTCATGGTCGGTTTCTGGGCGGGCCGCAAGAACAAGCCGGAAATGGTGGTGGCCAATCGCTTGAACATGGATTACTTTACGCCAGCGATGGTCTTTACCGTGATGGCGGGCGGTGACTTTCATATCCGCGAATATGTCTGGCTGGCGGGCGGGGCGGCGATTTCAATTTTTGCCTGTGGCCTGATCGGTTATCTGACGGCGCGCGGTCTACGTGAAGCACCTAAAACTGTTGGTCTGCCGATCATGATCAACAACAGCGGCAATCTGGGGATTCCGCTGGCGCTGTTGGCCTTTGGTAAAGAGGGCATGGCAGCGGCGGTCGTGCTCTTTCTCGTATCCAATACCATTCACTTCATTATCGGTCCCTGGATCCTGAATCCCGAGGCCAAAATCAGCGATGTCTGGAAGATCCCGATGATTCAGGCGGCGATGCTGGGTCTGACCTTTAACATCCTGCAGATTCATCTGTGGCAACCATTGATGTTTGCCTTGAAAATGCTGGGGGATATTTCGGTGCCACTGATGCTCTTTGCGCTCGGCGTGCGCCTGTGCGATGTCAAGTTTTCGGAGAGCAAAGCCGCCATGGTGTCGGCCATCGTACGCCCGGTAGCGGGCATGGGCACTGCCGCGCTGATTGGCTGGCTGCTGGGGCTGTCGGATGCCTTTATCGCACAGCTGATTCTCTTTGGCTCACTGCCACCCGCCGTGCTGAATTATATGTTTGCAGAGCGTTACCATCAGGAGCCACAGAAGGTGGCGTCCATTGTGATGATTGGTAACATCGCCGGGCTGCTGTTTATTCCGCTGGCCCTGCTGATCGTTCTGCCGCGTTAAAGCTTGATAGTCTGCTCGCCGGCGTAGAGACTCTCAATGGTTTCGCGGGCACGCACCAGGTGGGTTTTGTCACCATCAATGAGAATTTCAGCGGCGCGTGGGCGTGTGTTGTAGTTTGAGCTCATCACCATGCCATAGGCACCTGCAGATAGTACGGCGAGTAGATCGCCTTCTTGCAGTGCCAGCGGACGGGCCTGGCCCAGGAAGTCGCCTGTTTCGCAGACGGGGCCAACGACGTCATAAGTACGGGCTTCGCCAGCATGAGGCGATACAGGCACGATGTCATGCCAGGCTTCGTACAGTGCCGGGCGGGCCAGATCATTCATGGCCGCATCGACAATCGCGAAGTGTTTATCTTCCCCATGCTTCAGATATTCCACTTTGGTCAGGAGGACGCCAGCATTGCCAACAAGGCGACGGCCCGGTTCAAGCAATACGCGTAAGCCACGGCCTGTCAGACGATCCAGGAGCGGGCGCAGATAATCAGCAACCACCGGCTCGATTTGGCCTTCGTGGTAATAGATACCCAGGCCGCCACCCAGATCGATGTGGTGCAGATGAATGCCTTCGCTCTTGAGCGTATCGACTAATGGCAGGATGCGTTCCAGCGCTTCGACAAATGGCGAAGGGTCAAGTAATTGTGAGCCGATGTGGCAATCAATACCGGTGACTTCAATGCTAGGCAGTGAAGCGGCGTGGCGATAAAGCGCCAGTGCATCGGTGATCGGCACGCCGAATTTATTTTCTTTGAGGCCTGTAGAGATGTAAGGGTGTGTTTTGGCATCCACGTCTGGGTTAACGCGCAGACTGATTGGTGCGCGCTTGCCGATACGTGCAGCTACAGCCGATAGTCGATCCAGCTCACTGGCCGATTCGACGTTGAAGCAGAGGATTCCTGCATTCAGTGCAGCGATCATTTCTTCTTCGGTTTTGCCAACGCCCGAGAAGACTACTTTCTGAGGGTTGCCACCGGCAGCGAGTACGCGCGCCAGTTCGCCGCCAGAGACGATGTCAAAACCTGAGCCGAGTTGGGCAAACAGGCTGAGCACGCCGAGGTTGCTATTCGATTTAACCGCAAAGCAGACGAGACCTTCCTGGCCAGCAGGGTGAGCGGCGAGCGTGTCGGCAAAGGCCTTGTATGCATCCGTGAGTGCCGCACGGGAATAGACATAAGCAGGCGTGCCGAAGGTCTCGGCGATCGCTGTGAGACTGCAATTCTCGAAGTGCAGCTGTTGATCACGATCGTTCAGGTGGCGGCTGTGCGGAAATTGGCGTTGCGACATAGTCAGGCGATCTAGAAAAAATCAGAAGGAGTCAGAGAGCATGGCGGCAGGTGATGCCGTGCTGGGGTTATAGAGTGCTTCAGCCGGAATGGTCTGCTGTTGTGCCTGAATCTTCAGGGCGTCTTCAGAGCCGACCGGTGGTTTAGCGTTGGGTAGCTGGTTGGGCGCTAGATAAAGACCGCCCTTGATGCCGCAGGCAGACAGCAGCAGTGCCACGACCAGACCGCTGGCTAGATGACGATAACGACAGTAAAAAGGCTGATTACGCATGGCGTGATGGTATCACGCAGGGGCACTACAACCCGTTAGAATAGCCGCTTGTGTAATCAGATCTCACCTAGAAATCATGGATGAAAAAGAGTTTGCTGAACGATCGCGCCTAACCTTGGCGCGAATTGAGGGCGCCATAGAGCAGGCAGCAGAGGATGGCGCGGATATCGACTTTGAAATGCAGCGTGGTATTCTCGAAATCGAATGCCCCGATGGCAGCAAGATCATCGTTAGCCCACACATGATCGCTCAGGAAATCTGGGTAGCCGCACGCTCGGGCGGCTTCCACTTCCGTGATGATGGCCAATCGGGTTGGATTGATACGCGAACGGGTGAAACGCTGGATCAGCGTTTGATCGAAATTCTCAAACAACAAGGCCAGGTTGCTATAAAACTCAGCTGAACCTGGCCTCTGGGTTGCTACAAAATCGAATGAATTAATCGACGGGCTTGGCACCTGAGTCGGCGGGTTCTGGCTCAATGGTGGCTGGAACGTTGCTCTTAAAAAAGAACTCTTTAGCGGTACCGCCCTTGCGGGCGCTGGCCACGTCAACCGATACGACATCATCCGGTGCCGGTTGCGTGCCCTGAGGTACGCCTTGGAGGGCTGTTTCCATGGTGCCAATCCAGATCGGCAGGGCGGCTTGTCCACCGGTTTCTCCGTTGCCCAGGTTGCGTGGCTGGTCAAAGCCCATCCAGGCGCATCCCGCAATCGTGAGTTGATAACCACAGAACCAGGCATCGACGTGCTCGTTGGTGGTCCCGGTTTTGCCGGCCAGGTCGGTACGCTTGAGTATGGCAGAGGCTTTGGCAGCCGTGCCGTAGATGGTCACATCACGCAGCATGCTGTCCATCACGAAAGCATTGCGTGCTTCAATCACACGCGGCGCTGTATCGCCAGCGATAACGGGCTGGGCCTGTGCGAGCACGGTGCCTTTTTCATCACGAATCTCTTGAACAACATAGGGGTTCACCAGATAGCCACCGTTGGCAAAGACGGCGTAAGCGCGTGCCATTTGCCATGGGGTTACCGAGCCAGCACCCAGTGCCATCGTCAGATAGGGTGGATGTTTTTCTGCGTCAAAACCGAAGCGCGTAACATATTCCTGAGCGTATTTAACACCGGATGCTTGCAGAATACGAATCGACACCATGTTCTTGGATTTTGCTAGGGCGGTACGCAAGCGCATCGGGCCTTCATATTTGCCATCGTAATTCTTTGGCGTCCATGCGCTGGAACCCGTTTCGGCAGAGCCAATGGTGATCGGGCTGTCTTCGACGATACTGGCTGGTGTAAAGCCTTTTTCCAGTGCGGCCGAATAGATAAACGGCTTGAACGAAGAACCCGGTTGACGCCAGGCCTGCGTGATGTGGTTGTACTTGTTTAGCGTGTAATCGAAGCCGCCGACCAGTGCCAGTACTGCGCCATCTTTCGGTGCCATGGCCACAAAACCTGCCTGCACTTCGGGCAACTGGCTTAGCTGCCAGACGCCTTTGTCATCTTTGATCACCCGCACCACGGCCCCCGGACGCAGGCGCTTATTGGCAGGGGCTTTCTCAGTCATCATCGACTGGGCGATCTTGATCTGGTCGCCCGTGAGAATCATCGGGTCGCCGCCGCGAACCGCCAGGCGAATCTTCTGCGGGTCGATCGCGAGGATTACAGCCGGTTTCAACAGATCCGAATCGGCATAGTTCGACAGCAGATCATCGACGTCATCATCTTCGTTCTTGAGCTTCGACAGATCGACAAACCCCTCGGCACCACGATAGCCATGACGCTTGTCATAGGCCAGCACGGCGTTGCGCATCGATTTATAGGCAGCTTCCTGATCAGCTTTCTTGAGCGTGGTGATGACCGTCAGGCCACGCGTGTAGATGTCTTGCGGAAATAGATCGTTGGTCATCTGACGCGCCATTTCAGCCACGTAGTCGGCATGGACCGCAAACTCATTGGCGTGACGCTTCACATTGAGCGGTTCATTTAGCGCGGCTTCATACTGTGCATCGTTCAGGTATTTAAGATCGTGCATGCGGCGCAGCACGTATTGCTGACGAATCTTGGCGCGCTTCGGGTTCACTACCGGGTTGTAAGCGGAGGGTGCCTTAGGTAAGCCGGCCAGCATGGCGGCTTCGCCCGGCGTTAACTGGTCAAGTGATTTGCCGTAGTAGATCTGTGCGGCAGAGGCAAAGCCATAAGAACGTTGACCCAGATAGATCTGGTTGATGTAGAGCTCGAGGATCTGATCTTTAGTAAGGTTCTTCTCGATTTTCAGCGCCAGCAGCACTTCGTAGAGTTTACGGGTGACCGTTTTTTCAGATGACAGGAAGAAGTTACGTGCCACCTGCATGGTGATGGTGGAGGCACCTTGCTTTTTGCCACCGGATACCAGGTTGGCTGCGGCTGCACGGGCGAAGCCGAATACGTCGACGCCCGAGTGCTGGTAGAAGCGATCATCTTCGGCGGCCAGAATGGCCTGCTTCATCACTTCCGGTACCTGATTGATTTTCACCACCTGGCGGCGCTCTTCGCCGAACTCGCCAATCAGTGCGCCGTCTGAGGTGTAAACCCGAAGCGGCACTTTCGGACGATAGTCCGTCAGCACATCGAGCGATGGCAGCTGCGGGTAGGCGAATGCGACCAGCACACCGCCCAGGCTGAAGCCGATGACGGTGAGGAGTGCCAGGGTGACCAGAAGTTTATTGAACCAGCGCAAGATGATGATCCGTAAAGAATTTCCGTGATTATACGGGACGGGATTAAGAGAGCCCTAGGAGACCTTCATCCCGTCCTATAGTTTTGCTTACACCTTTCGGTAAACCTCGGCACCGGTCTTCACAAACTCGATAGCCTTGGCTTCCATGCCTTTTTCCAGTGCTTCATTTTCTGCAAGACCCTGCTGTGCCGCGTAATCACGAACATCCTGCGTGATCTTCATCGAGCAGAAGTGCGGGCCACACATCGAGCAGAAGTGGGCGACCTTGGCCGATTCTTTCGGAAGTGTTTCATCGTGGAACTCGCGCGCCTTGTCCGGGTCGAGCCCGAGATTGAACTGGTCATCCCAACGGAATTCATAACGGGCCTTCGACAGCGCGTTGTCACGAATCTGGGCGCCGGGGTGTCCCTTGGCCAGGTCGGCCGCGTGTGCAGCCAGCTTGTAAGTGATGATGCCTTCCTTGACGTCATCCTTGTCAGGTAATCCCAGATGCTCCTTCGGCGTCACGTAGCAGAGCATAGCCGTGCCGTACCAGCCGATCATGGCGGCACCGATGCCGCTGGTGATGTGGTCGTAACCCGGCGCGATATCGGTGGTCAGTGGGCCAAGCGTGTAGAACGGCGCTTCGTCACACCATTCCAGTTGCAGATCCATATTCTCTTTGATCAGTTGCATCGGTACGTGGCCGGGGCCTTCGATCATCACCTGCACATCGTGCTTCCACGCGATCTGGGTTAGTTCACCCAGCGTCTTAAGTTCGCCGAGTTGGGCGTCATCGTTGGCATCGTAGATCGAGCCGGGGCGCAGACCATCGCCGAGCGAGAAGGCCACGTCGTAGGCCTTCATGATTTCGCAGATCTCTTCGAAGTGCGTGTAGAGGAAGCTTTCCTTGTGATGTGCCAGACACCACTTGGCCATGATCGAACCACCGCGCGAGACGATACCGGTCATTCGGTTGGCGGTCATCGGGATGTAACGCAGCAGCACGCCAGCATGAATGGTGAAGTAATCGACACCTTGCTCGGCCTGCTCGATGAGCGTGTCGCGGAACAGTTCCCAGGTCAGGTCTTCGGCTTTGCCGTCGACTTTTTCCAGTGCCTGATAGATGGGCACTGTGCCGATCGGTACGGGCGAGTTACGGATGATCCACTCGCGGGTTTCGTGAATGTTCTTGCCGGTTGATAGATCCATGACGGTATCGCCGCCCCAGCGGATCGACCAGGTCATCTTATCGACCTCTTCACTGATTGATGAACCGAGTGCGGAATTGCCGATGTTGGCGTTGATCTTCACGAGGAAGTTGCGGCCGATGATCATCGGTTCGCTTTCCGGGTGGTTGATGTTGTTCGGAATGATGGCGCGACCACGGGCGATTTCATCGCGCACGAATTCTGGCGTAATCACCGGGGGAATCGAAGCGCCGTAATTCTGTCCAGGGTGCTGGCGTCCGAGGAGTTTGGCCAGACGTTCGCCTTGCGGGCCACCGTTCTTCAGGTCCGCCAGATACTGTTCGCGTTGCAGGTTTTCGCGGATGGCAATGTATTCCATCTCCGGTGTGATGATGCCCTGGCGCGCATAGTGCATCTGCGTCACGTTGGTGCCGGCTTTGGCGCGGCGTGGCTTGCGATGCAGACCCGGGAAGCGCAGTTCGTCGAGCGCTTTGTCTTCGGCGCGTTGACGGCCAAAGTCGGAGGTCAGGCCATCCAGCACTTCGGTGTCGCCACGTTCTTCAATCCACTTCTGGCGCAGTGCCGGCAGACCTGCGCGGATATCGATTTTGGCAGCGGGGTCGGTGTAAGGGCCAGAGCAGTCGTACACATAAATGGGTGGGTTTTTTTCGCCGCCCATGCCCGTTGGGGTGTCGGCTTGCGAGATCTCGCGCATCGGCACCTGGATGTCTGGGCGTGAGCCTTCGATATAGACCTTGCGCGAGTTAGGCAGCGGCGCGATGGCGGCTTCGTCAACGTGGGCCTGGTTGGCAACGAAAGGCTGTTTGGCGTTCATGAGTTTTCCTTCGGGATTCTCTGTCAGTTTGTTATTGGCGTGGTTATGAAGCGACGCACAAAGCGTGCGTATGGTGAACGGGGCCGTGGCCGGTTTGCGGTGTGCGGCTGATGTGTAATTCATCGGCGCGACGAATGGCCTGTTGTAACCAGGCATGGGCGTGCGCGATGGCAGTTGGGATGTTTTCGGTTTGAGGAATCAATGCGGTGATCGCAGCAGATAGCGCGCAACCGGTGCCGTGCGTGTGACGCGTATCGAAACGCTCAGCACGCAGTTCGATCATGCGGTCGCCATCGTAGAGTAGGTCGATGAGCTCCCCGCCGGGCAGGTGGCCCCCTTTGAGCAAGACCCAGCGATTGTTTTCCTGGCGTAGCAGGCGGTGCAGACGTTCGCAGCTGCGCGTCATTTCTTTGATCGTTTCCGGGCCGCGTTCGTCGAGCAGCGCGCCGGCCTCCGGCAGATTCGGGGTGAGCACGCGCGCCAGAGGGATCAGCGCATCGCGCAGCAAACCGGTTGCTTCCTTATTCAGTAGCGCATCGCCGCTCTTTGCGATCATCACCGGGTCGAGCACCAGATTGTCTTGCTGGTGTTTTGCCAACTTTTCCGCAACCACTTGCACGTTGGCGGCCAGGCCAAGCATGCCGGTCTTCACGGCGCTGATCTCAACATCGGCGAGCAGCGTATCGAGTTGGGCGCCGATGAATTCTGCCGAGGGCAGTTGGACGGCAGTCACGCCCTGTGTGCTTTGTGCGGTGAGCCCGGCAACCACACCACACCCATAAGCACCGAGTGCGGTAAAGGTTTTGATGTCGGCCAGCAACCCGGCGCCGCCGCAGGGGTCAATGCCAGCGATCGATAGCACCTTGGGTGGGGCGCCCACAAACAGACGACGTGCCTTGCCCGTGCCCGCGCTATCGCGCGGATCAGCTGTGGCAATGGCAGTCATCAGATCAAGAATCATTCGTTTCCCTACGCCGGTACAAACCGGATCAGGTGCCAAGGGTCTCTCTCAGCCCAAAAGGCGGGCACCCCTAACGATCAGAAAGCAGCCAACCGGATGTTGGCGGCACAGGAGGTTGAAATTAAAGGAAAACTCCGCGAACTGCAAGCACGAGAGCAAAAACCGACTTAAGCCTTCAATTGGGCAAAAACAGCCTCGGCGGCAGCAATCGTCTTTTCGATGTCCGCCGGGGTGTGCGTGGCGCTGACAAAGCCGGCTTCAAAGGCCGAAGGGGCAAAGTAATGCCCCTCGCCAGCCACATCGAGCATGGCGTGGAAGAAGCGGTTGAATTTTGCCGTATCGGCTTCCATGACCTCGGCATAGTTGTTCGGCACCGATTCACGGAAATACAGTCCGAACATGCCACCAACGGCATTGGCCGAGAACGCTACCCCGTGCTTGCGGGCGGCGGCCGTCAGGCCATCGGTGAGCTGACGGGTGCGTTCGGCAAGCGTTTCATAAAATCCCGGTGCGCGCAGTTTTTTCAGGGTCGTAATGCCGGCAGCAACGGCCACCGGGTTGCCCGACAGCGTACCGGCCTGATAGACCGGGCCGAGTGGTGCCAGGCACGTGAGAATGTCTTTGCGACCGCCAAAAGCGGCCAGTGGCATGCCGCCGCCTACGATCTTTCCCAGCGTCGTCAGATCGGGGGTAATGCCGTAGTGACCTTGTACGCCCTGAAGGCCAACGCGGAAGCCCGTCATCACTTCGTCGAAGATCAGTACGGCACCGGTGCGGGTGCAGCCGTCACGCAATGCTTGCAGAAAGGCCTGGCCCGGATCCACCAGATTCATATTGCCGGCGATGGGCTCGACGATCACCGCAGCAAGTTTGTCGGCGTATTGATCCAGCGCCTCGTTGAAAGCCTGGATGTCGTTATAAGGCAGCACCAGCGTATGCGCGGCCACATCAGCCGGGACGCCGCCCGATGATGGGTTGCCGAAGGTGAGCAGACCGGAGCCAGCCTTTACCAGCAGGCTGTCGGCATGGCCGTGGTAGCAGCCTTCAAACTTGATGATCAGATCGCGCCCCGTGAAACCGCGCGCCAGTCGAATGGCGCTCATGGTGGCTTCGGTGCCTGAAGACACGAGGCGCACCATTTCCAGTGAAGGTAGCAGCTCGCAGAGTAGATCGGCGATCTCGACTTCGGCACCCGTCGGTGCGCCGAAGGTCAGGCCGCGGGCGGCCGTGGTTTGCACGGCGTCCAGCACATCCGGATCGGCATGACCCAGAATCAGCGGCCCCCAGGAACCGACGTAATCGATATAGATCTTGCCATCGGCATCGGTAACCCGTGGGCCTTTGCCCGAGGCAAAGAAGCGCGGCGTACCACCGACGCCACGAAAAGCGCGGACGGGAGAGTTCACGCCGCCGGGAATATGGCGTTGTGCGGCGGCAAAGAGTGCTTCGTTACGGCTGGTCATGATGGCAATAGACTCGGATTAAAGACGTTGAGAAACTAAACTGAGGCGTGTTCTGCCCGGAGTTGATGGAGACGCTGCTGAATCTGTTCGGGCGTGGCGGGCCGGTCAGGGCTACCGAAAATTTCCGAAATCAAGGCAACGGCATCAACCAGGCCGCTGATCTCGGCGATATTGTCGCAGGTGATGCCGCCAATGCCACATAGTGCGACTCGAGGCCCTAGTGATTCACGGAAAGCCTGGAGTTGATCCAGGCTAACCCGACGCGCGGCCGGTTTGGTTGGAGAATCGTAGCAGGCACCAAACGCAACATAGCTCGCGCCATCCGCCAGAGCGTTACGCGCCAGGCTGAGATCGTTGTAACAGGAGGCACCAATGATGCTGTTGGCCGGGAGCAAGCGTCGTGCGTCGCGGATGCTGCCATCACCGCCCCCAAGGTGCACGCCTGCGGCACAGGTTTCGATTGCCAGAACCACATCATCATTAATGATGAGTTGTGCGTCAAAATTTCGGCACAACTGATTCAGCGTCCGCCCGCGTGACAGTTTCTCCGCCATCGTGCTGATTTTGTCCCGGTATTGAATAAGGCAAACGCCGGATTCAAGCGTAGCGCGTACCTGTCCCACCAGCAGCTGGGTATCAGCCTGGTCGGGTGTAATGGCGTAGAGGGCGTCGGGAAAAGAAAACACAGTGTTCAGGACAATCGATTAAATCGTGAAAGGCGTTGTCCATATTTATGACAACGTGATGACAGTTGGGTATTCGTTCGGTTACGATGGCTACATTGTATCAATCCAAACAGTTACTTCTTGCTTAAGGTTTTGCCATGAGTGGTCAGTCTTTCAAGTCCTGGATGTGTCTGGGATGCGGGTTTATTTACGATGAAGAAGCCGGGCTGCCAGAAGATGGCATTGCACCGGGCACGCTGTGGGCTGATGTGCCCATGAACTGGGTCTGTCCTGAATGCGCCCTGCGCAAAGAGGACTTCGAGATGATCGAGCTCTAATTGCGATCCGAGGGCGCCTCCAGGTGACTATACATACGATACTGGTGGTTGAACCCTCGCCTATGGAGCGTGCGCAACTGAGCGGCATGCTCACGGCAGCCGGTTATAAGGTGACTGTCGCGGGTGATGGCGAAGAGGGCGTTGATATTGCCCGTCGCGAACGTCCGGATCTGATTTTGATGGAAGTGGTGATGCCGGGTCTGAATGGTTACCAGGCCACGCGCGCTTTAACCCGTAGTGAAGACGAAAGCCTGGCGCGCATCCCCGTAATTCTTGTTTCAGCCAAAGGTCAGGATACGGATAAGGTCTGGGGTTTGCGGCAGGGTGCGATCGATTATCTGGTGAAACCTGTGACTGAAGATCAGTTGTTGAATCGTATCGCCGATATCTGATTAAAGCCCGAAGCCTGCGCCAGCCCCGAGCAGGGTGGCAATGCCCAGAGCGGCAAATACCGCAGCAGCAACGCTGTGAACCAAGCGCATCGGAATCTTGTTGGCCAGTTTGTCACCGACAAACACGGCAGGTACGTCTGCGATCAACATGCCCAGTGTGGTGCCCACGACAACAAGCATTGGGTCAGCATAATGAGCGGCCATCGCAACCGTGGCGATTTGAGTCTTGTCGCCCATCTCCGCCAGAAAAAATGTAATGAGCGTGGCACCAAAAACGCCAAAGCGTTTGGCCACTTGCGCTTCGTCGTCCTCAATCTCGTCAGGGATTAATGTCCAGATAGCCATGCCGATAAAAGAAGCGCCAAGAACCCAGCGCAGGATTTCAGGGCTGATGGCGTGTGTAATCCACGCGCCTACGGCACCGGCCAGCCCGTGATTCAGGATGGTCGCAACCAGAATGCCCAGGATGATAGGCACGGGTTTCTTAAAGCGTGCGGCAAGAAGAAAGGCCAGAAGTTGGGTTTTGTCACCGATTTCAGCGAGTGCGACGACACCGGTAGATACGAGTAAAGATTCCATACTCATATTTTAACTGGTAGCGCGCTTAAACCGTTCCAGAGTGCGTTGACGTGCCTCGCCGTGATCCACAATCGGCGCTGGATAATTGCGGCCGATAACCACGCCGCAGTTGGCCTGAGTGTCCGCAGGCATGGTCCATGGCGCATGAATGTACTTATCCGGCACATGGGCTAACTCGGGCACATAGCGACGGATGAATTTCCCCTGGGGATCAAAACGCTCGGATTGGGTGACCGGATTGAAAATCCGGAACCAGGGCTGGGCGTCGCAACCGGTCGACGCGGACCATTGCCAGCCACCGTTGTTGGCCGAAAGATCGAAGTCCAGTAGCAGTTGTGCAAACCAGGCCTCGCCCTGACGCCAATCTAGGCCTAGGTCTTTGGTGTAGAACGAAGCGCTCACCATCCGCAGGCGGTTGTGCATCCAGCCCGTTTGCGCTAGCTGGCGTTGCGCGGCATCTACTAGCGGGTAGCCGGTTTTTCCCTCGCACCAGGCCTCGTGCAATGCGAGGTTGCTATCCCATGCCACGGCATCAAAAGCAGGTTTGAAGGCATGGCCAATCGCATGCGGAAAGTGATGCAGAATCGCGAAGTAGAAATCGCGCCAGATCAGTTCGTTCAGCCAGCCGAGAGCGCCTTCACCCCCTTCGCGCCAGGCGCGTCCGGCGAGTTCCCGGATCGAGAGGGTGCCAAAGCGAAGGTGTACCGACAGGTAAGAAACGCCTTTGATCGCCGGAAAATCGCGGGCAACTTTGTAGTTGTCGATCCGGGTGAAAAAGTCCTCGATGCGGGCGCGTGCGCCGCTAACGCCGGGAACGATACCGATGGTGGCCAGGTCAGTTGGCTCAAAGCCGATGTCGGCGAGCGTTGGTATACCGGTAGCCAGCGGGGATGCGGCGAGATGCTTTAAATATCGGGTAACCGGGTAGGGGCGCACAAAGAAATCAGTATCGGCCAAGGCTGCTTTTTTATACCAGGCATTCTTGTAAGGCGTGAACACGGTAAATGGCTTGCCCATCTGAGTGAGCACCTCATCCTGTTCGAAAATAGCCTGGTCTTTGGTGCTATGAAAGCCGATGTGATCCCGTGCGAGCGTCTCGGCCACATCCTGATCGCGTAATACGGCAGCGGGTTCGTAGTCGCGGTTGCAGTACACGTCGCCAACGCCGAGTTCACGCGCTAGCGCGGGGATGATTTCTCGTGGTGCGCCATGTCGCACAATGAGTGCGCCACCATGCTCATGCAGGATGTCCTCGAGCTCAACCAGGGATTCGCGAATAAATTCCACCCGGCGATCCTGCCGTGGCAGTTTGTCCAGAATATCCCGGTCAAAGACAAAGGCCACATAGACGCGTTGATGCTGTTTAAGCGCGTGATAGAGGGCGGCATGATCGTCAAGCCGTAGATCGCGCCGTAGCCAGACGAGGGCTGCTTTTTCGGAATGTTGAGTCTGCATTTGCGGTAGAATACGCGATATGACCGCTTCCCGCGTACCCTCAGACGACTCTGAAGTACCAAAAACGTCGGGGTTGGCAGAAACTGCCACCTGGCTGCGTGGACATTTTCTAGTGGCCATGCCGGGTATGTCAGATCCACGTTTCGCCCGCAGCCTGATTTATCTGTGTGAACATTCTGATCAAGGTGCCATGGGTATCGTCGTGAATAAACCGACGGACATGAGCCTGGCTTCGCTTTTCGAACGCGTGGAGCTCGCCAACCCGGATGCAGAGTTAGCAGGTCAGCCGGTGTTGTTCGGTGGGCCAGTGCAGCTGGATCGTGCCTTTGTACTGCATAAGCCAGCAAAGCCCTGGCAGGCCACCATGAAAATCTCGGATGAGATTGCGTTGACCAGCTCTAAAGACATTCTCGAGTCTATAGGCAGTGAGACCGCGCCAAAGTCGATGCTGGTTGCCCTGGGGTACGCCGGCTGGGTGCCAGGACAGCTCGATACTGAAATTCTGCAGAATGCCTGGCTCAGCGTGCCTGCTGACGATGAGATTCTTTTTGACCTGCCTTATGAAGAGCGGCTGCCCGCAGCACTTGCCAAACTAGGTATTGGTTTCGATCGTTTATCCGATGTGGCGGGCCATGCCTGAGGGCACGGTCATGGGCTTCGACTTCGGGACGGTGCGCATCGGTGTTGCCGTGGGCGAAACCATCACAGGCCTTGCGCATCCGCTGACACTTATCCCCAGTGAACCGCTGGCGCAACGTTTCGAAAAGATCGGCGCCTTGCTCGCCGAGTGGCAGCCGAATCAGATTGTCGTAGGCTTGCCAACGCACCTGGATGGCACCGAACACGAAATGACGCAGCGCTGCCGCCGGTTTGGGAATCAACTGCACGGCCGTTTCAATCTGCCGGTAGTCTGGGTGGATGAGCGACTGAGCTCTGCTGAGGCCGAGCAACGCCTCAAACAGGCCGGGCAATCAGCGCGTGACACCAAAGCCAATGTCGATGCGGTGGCCGCCCAGATTCTTTTGCAGCAGTGGCTGGATCAGCATGCTGCACAACCAGAACATCAAGCCGGAGGCGCGCATGCCTAATTTTAAAAACCTACCCGATGCCGAGCAGCAGATTGCCGCATTGGCCGAGCAGTTGAAACCCGTTTTCGATAAAGCGCCGGATACCGTATTAATCGGTGTCTTTACCGGCGGTGTCTGGATTGCCGAACGATTGTCGCAGCTGTTGCCAACGCACCCCCCCGTGGGGAGCGTTGATATTTCGTTTTACCGGGATGACTTCAACGAGCGGGGCTTGAGCCCTAACGTGCAACCGACTACCGTGCCGGTGGATATCGTCGGCAAACCGGTCATTCTGGTTGACGATGTGCTTTACACCGGTCGCACCACGCGCGCCGCACTCAACGAACTCTTTGATTATGGTCGCCCGGGCAGCGTGCAGCTTGCCGTACTGGCCGATCGTGGCGAACGACAGTTGCCGATCGCTGCCGATTTCTGTGCCTGGTCGGTCCAATTGCCTGCCGCTGCCAATCTGGTCCTGGTACGTACACCCGTCGATGATCCTGAAGGAAAACTGAGCTGGAGTCTTGATAATGCTTGATCCGCAACTCGATGCCGATGGCAACCTGATTCACCTGCTCTCAACCGAGGGTCTGTCACGTGAACAGCTGACGCGCTTGCTCGATACGGGCGCCAGTTTTCTGGGTGTGTCTGACCGGGACGTCAAGAAAGTGCCGCTGCTGCGCGGCAAGAGCGTGTTCAACCTCTTCTTTGAAAACTCGACGCGCACCCGCACGACTTTCGAAATTGCCGCCAAGCGACTCTCCGCCGATGTGATCAATCTGAACATGTCGACATCGTCTACCGCCAAAGGTGAGACCTTGCTCGACACCGTCGACAACCTCTGCGCGATGCACGCGGACATGTTTGTCGTGCGTCATGAATCAAGCGGTGCGCCGCACCTGATTGTGGACCACTTGCGCCGCACCGGCCGTAGCGACATTCACGTCATTAACGCGGGCGATGGCCGCCATGGCCACCCGACACAGGGTCTGCTGGATATGTACACCATCCGCCACTACAAAGGTGGGTTTGAAGGACTCAAGGTCGCGCTGATTGGTGACATTCTTCATTCGCGTGTGGCGCGCTCGGATATTCATGCGCTCAAGACCTTGGGTGCCGAATCGATTCGTGTGGTGGGTCCGCAAACCCTGATTCCAACGGATATCGAATCACTGGGTGTTGAAGTGCATCGCGATCTGGATAGTGGGCTGAAAGATTGTGATGTGGTGATTGCCCTACGCCTTCAACGCGAACGTATGAGCGGCGCATTGCTGCCTTCGGCCACAGAGTTCCATGATCGCTACGGATTGACGCACGAACGACTCAAAGCCGCCAAGCCGGATGCGATTGTGATGCACCCGGGGCCAATGAACCGCGGTGTGGAAATTGATTCAGCCGTGGCAGACAGTCCGCGCGCAGTGATCCTGCCGCAGGTGACCTTTGGCATTGCCATGCGTATGGCGGTGATGAGCGTGCTGGCAGGAGGGGGCGCATGATGGCAAATAACAACGCACAACATATCGAAATCCGTGGTGGCCGCGTCATTGACCCCGCCTCACAGTTTGATGAAGCCGTGTCCGTGTTTGTCGCAGATGGCAAAATTGCCGGCATCGGGCAAACGCCTGCTGGTTTTAAAGCGGATCAGGTCATTGATGCAACAGGCTTAGTGGTTGCACCCGGTCTCGTTGATTTGTCGGCGCGTATCGCCAGCAACATCGATGCCGAACTTGAGGCGGCGGTGGCTGGCGGAGTGACAACGCTCGCCTGCCCACCCGATGTCGATCCGATTCTGGATGAACCCGAACTCGCCGAGCGCCTGGTGCGCCACGCCGAAGATGTATCGCAGGTGCGTGTGTTGCCGGTGGGCGCGATGACGCAAGGTCTATCGGGCACCATGCTTGCAGAAATGAGTTTGCTCCGCGATGCAGGCTGCATTGCCGTGTCTCAGGGTCGCGGCTTGCCCGCCGACACACGCGTGCTCTGGCGTGCTTTGCAGTACGCGGCATCGTGCGACGTGCCTGTGTGGATTCAACCTGCCGAATATCATCTGAGCAAAGAGGGCATTGCGCACGATAGCGCACTGGCCTCTCGACTGGGCCTGGCCGCTATTCCGGTGGCGGCTGAAACGCTGGCTATGCAAACGGTGCTCGCCCTGGCAAAAGCCACGGGCTCACGGGTGCACTTTACCCAGATCAGTTCTGCCGAAGGGGTGGCCTTGCTGCGCGAAGCGCGTGATGCTGGCTTGCCGATCACGGGCGATGTGGCGGTACACGCGCTCCATCTTTATGAGCAGGACATCGGCTACTTTGATCCGCTCACCCGATTCGATCCACCGCTGCGTGGCTATGGTGATCGTGAAGCACTGCGACTGGGCTTGGCCGAAGGCACCTTAGGCGCTGCCGTCTCTGCGCATACGCCGCTGGGTGTGGATGTGAAGCGTGTGCCGTTTGCCGAAGCCGCGCCGGGTGCAACGGGCATCGAGCTACTGCTCCCGTTAACGTTGGCCTGGGGGGAAGCGCTGAGCTTGCCGCTGCGCCGTTCCCTGCTACCGGTTACTTCGCAGGCTGCTGCGATTCTGGGCATCGAAGCAGGTGAGATTGCAGTGGGTCAGCGTGCAGATCTGTGTCTGTTTGATCCGCAAGCAAGCTGGACGGTGCAAGAGAGCGATCTACGCAGTGCCGGCAAACTTACGCCGTTCCTGGGTAGAACTTTGCAGGGCCGTGTTGTGGCAACACTGGCCGGTGGCCAAACGGTCTATCAGCGGCCTTGATTATGATGTCGCCAGCTCGAGTAGCTGGCGATGCACCTCCGCTGCCTGAGTGGTACGGATGCTCAGGGTTTTGCGGCGACTGGTTTGTCCACGAATCAGTTCAATGGCACTTTGTGGGCAATCCAGGGTTTTAGCCAGCCAGGCAATTAGAGCCTGATTGGCTTTGCCATCTACGGGTGGCGCATGCAGACGGATCTTTAACGCATCACCATGAACGCCAGCGCAGGCAGTGGTTTTAGCGCCGGGTTGCACGTGCACAGTGAGCTGCAGATCACCTTTGCCGGTTATCTGCAGCCATGGCGTAACAGATAGATTAGTCACGCCCCAACTCGATACCCAGTTCACGGCTACGTTCGGCAGCGGCATGCATGCCGGCGATCAGGCCTTCCTTAACGCCCATCTCGGCCTTCTTCTTGAGCGCCGCCTCAGTGGTGCCGCCCTTCGATGTCACGCGTTCGCGCAACACGCTTACCGGATCTGTTGATTGTTCGGCGAGTTGTGCCGAACCCAGTACGGTTTGAATGGCCAGGGTGCGAGCGGTCTCAGCGGAAAGGCCAAGTTCGCGGGCAGCTTCCTGCATCGCTTCCAGAAACAAGAACACATACGCCGGGCCGCTACCGGAAATAGCGGTGACGGAATCAATCAGTTGCTCGGTACCAACCCAGGCGGTTTCACCCACGGCACCGAGAATCGCTTCGGCACGATCTTTATCAGCGGCATCAACAGACGGGTCTGCGTAAAGGCCGGTCATGCCCGCGCCAATCAGCGCCGGGGTGTTAGGCATGGCGCGCACAATACGGCGGTATCCACCCATCCAGCGAGCCAGGTCATCAACCAGTAGGCCGGCTGCAATGCTCACGATCAGCGGCTTGTTGTCACCGGCGGGCAGGCTGCTGAGTGCGGCGCGCATTTGCTGCGGTTTGACTGCCAGCACCAGCACATCGCACTGCAGGGCTTCGGCGCTGGCTGAATCGTAAACGTTAATGGCAAATTGTTCATTCAGTCGGGCACGGGCTTCAGGCAGGATTTCGATGACGCCCAGGTTGTGCGGTTCAAAGCCGCGTTGAATGAGGCCGCCAACGAGTGCGATGGCCATATTGCCGCCGCCAAGGAATGTAATTTTCATAGGATTGCTCCGTGAGATTCGGGATAGGTGCGGTTACCAAAGATCGCAGAACCAACGCGTACAAGCGTGGCGCCTTCGCCAATAGCCGCTTCAAGATCATCGCTCATGCCCATCGACAAGGTGTCGAGCGCAAAACCGTGTTGATTTAACTGTGTTTGCAATTCGCGCAGCGTGGCAAATTGCTGGTGTTGTTTGCTAAGGTCGGTTGTGGGCTCGGGGATAGCCATCAAGCCACGCAGTTGCAACTGGGGCAGTTGAGCAATGGCCAGACACAGTTCCAGGGCCTGTTCAGGGGCACAGCCGCTCTTGCTGGCCTCGCCCGAAACATTCACCTGAACGCAGACTTTTAGTGGGGGAAAGTGGGTAGGGCGCTGTGCCGAGAGCCGTTCGGCAATCTTTAGCCGATCGATGGTGTGCACCCAGCTGAAATGTTCAGCAATGCCGCGGGTTTTGTTGCTCTGGATCGGGCCAATAAAGTGCCATTCCAGTGCCGGGCGGGCACTGGCTTTATCAACGCCTTCTTGTGCGTAGTTTTCACCAAAAGCGCGTTGGCCGCAGGCGGCAACGGCATCTACCGCTTCGACCGGAAAGGTTTTGGATACGGCCAGCAGGTTCACGCTGCCCGTTGCTCTTTCCGCAGCGGTTTCTGCAGCATGGATCCGCTGCCATAGCTTATCCAGGCGCTGAGCAGCGTCTTCATGGGTGAGCGTGGCATTTTCGGTAGCAGACATGGGCAAGGCGTGTTGATAAGCGGTCACAAACTGTTAGGCTAGCGAAGTATATCAATGCGCGCAGTACCGATTTGAACCGGAGAAGAAACAGCATGCTCGAACCATTACTTTTGCTGGCCAGCGAACTGAATGCCTCGGATGTCCATTTGTCGGCCGGTATGCCACCCATGCTGCGCATTAATGGTGCCATGCAGGCGCTCGATCAACCGGTGCTGGGTAATGCGCAGGTGCGGGGCATGATCGATAGCGTACTGCCAGAGACGCAGCGACGCTTATTTGGAGAGGGTGCAGCGTGCGACTTTGCTTTTGCCTCTACGACGGCAGGCTTAGGTCGTTATCGTGCCAACGCCTATCGGCAACAGCGGGGTGTTGCTTTGGCTTTGCGCCCAATCCCTGAACAGGTGCCTAGCCTCGATTCGATTTCAGCTCCGGCGATTCTGCAACAGCTCGCAGACACAGACCATGGCCTGGTGCTGGTCGTCGGGCCAACCGGTTCCGGTAAAAGCACCACACTGGCTGCCATGACGGATCATATTAATCAGACGGCGCCTAAACATATCCTGACGATTGAAGACCCGGTGGAGTTTGTCTACGAACCCAAGCAGTGCCTGGTGACCCAGCGCGAAGTCGGCCGTGATACGCCCAGTTTTGCGGATGCTTTAAAAGGCGCGCTGCGCGAAGACCCAGATGTCATCCTGTTGGGTGAAATGCGGGATCTCGAAACCATTCGCTTGGCCCTAACGGCGGCAGAAACCGGTCACCTGGTGTTGGCAACCCTGCATACGGCCACGGCACCGCAAGCCATAGAGCGGATCGTTGACGTATTCCCCGGCGAAGAAAGAGACCTGGCACGTACTTTGTTAGCTGATGTGCTACGCGCCGTTGTGGCTCAGCAGTTGTTACCGCGTAGCGATGGCAAAGGCCGAGTGGCCGCTCACGAAATTCTGGTGGGGACACCCGCCGTGCGCAATCTGATTCGGGAAAGCAAAACCGCCCAACTGTTCTCAGTGATGCAGACCGGGCAACAGCAGGGTATGCAGACGATGACGCAGAGTCTGGAAAGGCTTTCGCAGGTTGGTGCTTTAGGTCGAGGGTGATGTTGCCAGATCAGAGATGGTGCTGGATGTTAGACTTTGTCCGGAAAATTTCCACGACACTCAGACAATGTACGATAGTAGTCAAAACTCCAAAACGGCTGTGATTCATGGGCAGCCCTGTGTATTCGAAGCTATCGATGGGTTTCTCCTTCATGGACACCTCTGGAAAGCCGAATCCCATCCGCATACAGCTTTATTAATAAATCCAGCTACAGGTGTAGTTGCTCGCTATTACAGTCGATACGCTGCTCTTCTTGCTCGAGCTGGATTCGTCGTTCTGACTTACGATTACCGAGGTATAGGAGCATCTAAGCCAAAGTCACTGAGAGGTTTCCGTGCTACGAAACACGATTGGGGTGCTTTGGATTGTGAGGCAGCGATTAAGTTTCTATCGAATTCGTACCCTCGATTAAAGATGATGGCGGTTTGTCACAGTATCGGAGGATTCGCTCTTGGCTTAGCGCCAAGTGCTGTGAAGATACATCGAGCCTTGTTTGTTGCCTGTCAGTACGCCTACTGGAATGACTATCGTTGGTTGCTTCGTGTGCCCATGTGGATGAATTGGCACATAGTGATGCCGATTCTGACCAAAATATTCGGATACTTTCCAGGTAAGACTTTGCGCTGGCTGGAAGATTTACCAGCTGGGGTAGCTATGGAGTGGGCGACTCGTTTCCATCCTAGTTTTCATGAGCGTTACGATCGTCTATCTCACGCGATGGAACCAGCGGAAGGATGTGAGCTGGAGGGACGAATGGGCGCTATTCAAGCGGATATATTGGCGATTGCTGATATTAACGATCCATTCGCTACGATTCCCGCTACGTCTCGTTTACTTAAGTATTTCAAGAAAAGTAACCGCGAATTTGTACGGATTCACCGTCGGAATCGTGGTCTACCTAAATTAGGTCATTTTGGCTTCTTTCATGACCGCTTTGAGACGACTCTGTGGGCTGAAAGTCTAGACTGGCTCAGAGGTAAGACTCAGCCATGGGAGTCATTGAAATTTGACTCTAAAACGGAGAGTTTTCGTTAAGCTAAGCGTCCGTGGGTTTCTGCCGACGGTGAAATCCCGACACGAGATCGATCACGAACAGTCGGCATTCCAGCGCACCGTTTTTGAGCGGGAAGCGTCGGCGTGGTTTGAGTCCCAGGCCTTTAGTCAGTTCCAGATCGGCGGTGAATAGTGCTGCAGTCCAACCGCTGAATTGCTGTTTCAGGGTGCGGCCCCATTCCGGGTATTCGGCTTGGAGTTCTTCTTGTTCCGAAAGGCGCACGCCATAAGGCGGGTTGCTGACCAATAGGCCCGTGGTGGCGGGGGCGCCGCGGCCTATAAAGTCGGCTTGGTCGAGGGTGACGCTATTGGATAAACCCACTTGCTCCAGGTGACGGCGCGTGGCGGTAATGGCACCCGGGTGCATGTCACTGGCAAAGATGGTCTGTGGTTGCAGCGGGCGGATTTGTGCACGCGCTTCAGCACGTAATTTGGTCCAGAGCGAACGGTCGGCATCGAGCCAGCGCTCACACGCAAAACGGCGGTTCAGGCCCGGCGCCATGTTGGCACGCATCCAAGCGGCTTCGATCACAATGGTACCGCTGCCGCACATAGGATCCAGAAAGTTCTCGTAAACCGGTTTGCCGGTTTCGTCCGTATTGTTCCAGCCGGCCAGTGCCAGTAGGCCGGCGGCTAGATTCTCTTTGAGGGGCGCCGCGCCGGCGGCACCACGGTAGCCTCGCTGCCAGAGCGGGCTGCCGGAGCTATCGATGTAGAGCGTGGCCGAGGTTTCTGTGAGAAACAACTGGACACGTTGATCAGGTTGATCGGTATTGACGTTTGGGCGACCGCCACGATCGGCGCGGAATCGATCGCATACCGCATCTTTAATACGCAGGGTCGCAAAGTCCAGACTGCGCAGCGGTGATTTCACTGCGGTGGTACTGACCTTGAAGCTCTGGCTCACATCAAACCATTGATGCCAGGCGATCTTGCGCGCCATTTGATAGAGATCTTCTTCTTTCTGATAAGCGCCGACGGCCAGGCGCACCAGAATGCGAGAGGCGTAACGTGAGTGCAGGTTGGCACGATAGAGGCTTTCCTGGGTTGCGCGTGCACGCACGCCACCCCCTGTTTGCTCGACCTGAGTGAGGCCACATTGATTGAACTCGGCAACCAGGAGGTCTTCTAGGCCGCGTGGGCAGGGGGCAAAAATATGCATGAAGTGCTTTCGTTAAAACGGCTTGAGAACGACAAGAAGCGTGATGATGGTGAGGATGAGTACCGGAATTTCATTAAACCAGCGATACCAAACGTGGCTGTGTGTATTTTTGCCTGCAACAAACTGGCGGTAGAGGTGGCCACAGTAAAAGTGATAACCGAGCAGAAAGACAACGAGCAGGGTCTTCGCGTGCAGCCAGCCGCCGGTAAAGCCATAGCCAAACCAAAGCCATAGGCCCAGTACAACGGCACCGATGCCGATGGGGGTGACGAATTTGTAGAGGCGGCGGGACATGCCGAGCAGGCGTTGGTATTCAGCAGATTGAGTGTCGGGCACTGCCGCCAGGTTGACGAAAATGCGCGGCAGGTAAAACAGCCCAGCAAACCAGCTGACGACCAGAATGATGTGAAACGCTTTAATTGTTAGCATGAGGGCACCTTCAGCGTGGAGAAGAAGTCGTGGATCGTTGGATAACGGAGTTGAATGCGGAGCTCTTTGAGCAGTCGTTCATTGTCGAGTCGGCGCGATTCTGACATGAATGAGTAGAGCATGGGGGAAACCAGCGATTTCAATTGTTCGCGCGGTAAGCGTTGCGGACGCGGTAAATGGTTGGCATCTGCCACGGCATCAAACCAGTCGCCCATTTTAAGGGCGCTGTTGTCACTGGTGTTGTAGGTACGGAGTGAGCGGCCACGGGTTAGGCTGAACCAGCAAATGCGGGCCAGATCATCGGCGTGTATATGGTTTGTCCAGGTGTCGTCTTCTGGACGCAAGGCCGGTGTGCCTGTGCGCAGACGATCAACAGGAAGCCGGTTGCCGGCATAGATGCCGGGCACGCGCAGGATACTGCCGGCGTTAGTGGCGACTCTGGTGGGATCTGCAGGCAAACGGGATGAAACAGATGCGCGGATGCGGGTGCGCGCCCAGCGTCGCAAAGTGGCTTCGGCCGCAGCGCGCCGCTGGCCCCGGGGCGTTTTAGGATTCGCTGGCCGGGACTCTTGAACGAGGGCACCCTGGCAGTCTCCATAGACACCGCTGGTGCCAATGTAGACAAGGCGGCGTGGTAGACTTGCGCCACCATTGAGGGCAGCCAGAAAGCGGTTCAGGCGTGCATCGGCGGGCGCTTTTGCCGGGTCGTTGTCGGCCGGCGGGGCGAGGTAAATGATGTGTGTTGCTACCCCGCGTACGCGTTGTAACGTGGCAGGTCGATCCAGATCGGCCGCAACAGGCGTTGCTCCGAAGGTGCGCCAGGTTTGCCAGGTGCGGCTATCGGGCTCGTGCCTTAGTAAGGCGCGCAGCCGATAGCGTGTGCCAATTTGCCCGGCAAGTCTTGCCGCAACGTCACCGCAACCGACCAGCAATAGCCGGGGTTGCCGAAAGCGGCGAGGCAGGGCGCGCGGTGGGTGCGGCATCGGTTTCAACATACTGACATTGTACGGTTTTGCAGGTTTTGGTTCTTACAGGATTCAACATGACGCATCAGGTAACGCTTAATCCGATTAATGCCACGTTCCGGGCCGATGGCCATGAGACCGTGCTTGAGGCTTCTTTGCGCCACGATTTGCTGGTGCCTTATGGTTGTCGTACCGGCGGCTGTGGTGCTTGCCGCGCCAAGATTACGTCGGGGTCGGTCGATCATGGCAAGGCCAGCGAAACGACGCTGACGCCCGCTGACCGCGAAGCCGGTTTTGCGTTGTTGTGCTGCGCGGTGCCGCAGACCGATGTCACCGTGGAAGTAAAAGACGTGCGTCGCGCGACGGATATTCCGGTCAAAACATTGCCGAGCCGCTTAGAAGGTCTGGAAAAGCCGGCTGCCGATGTGGCAATTCTGACCTTGCGCTTGCCAGCGACGGAGGTCTTCCAATTCCATGCCGGGCAGTACATCGATATTCTGCTCAAAGACGGCAAGCGTCGTAGTTTCTCGATTGCTAATCCACCGCACGATGCTGCGACGATTGAATTACACGTGCGCCATGTGGCGGGTGGCTTATTTACCGACCAGGTATTCAGCACAATGAAGGTGCGCGATATCCTGCGCTTCAATGGCCCGCATGGCAGCTTCTATTTGCGCGAGTCAGACAAGCCGATGATTCTGTTAGCGGGTGGTACGGGTTTTGCGCCGATCAAGTCGATTGTTCTGGAGACGCTGCATCTGGAGCTGCAACGCCCGATCCACATTTACTGGGGCGCCCGTGATCGTGTGGGGCTCTATCAATATGAAGTAGCCGAAGCCTGGGCAGCGCAGTACCCGCATATTCAATTTATCCCCGTGCTGTCTGAGCCTGAGCTCACGCCGGGTTGGGCGGGCCGCACCGGCCTTGTGCATCAAGCGGTGCTGGCAGACTTCCCGGATTTATCGGGTCATGAAGTGTATGCTTGTGGCGCACCCGGCATGATTGCGGCAGCGCGTTCGGATTATCTGGGCAAGGGTAATTTGCCCGACGATGCGTTCTTTGCCGACTCTTTCGAGTTCGCCGCTAATTAGTGTGCGTCGTCCCAATTGGGGCCGATACCGATATCGACCACTAGGGGCACCTTCAATTTAGCAACGTTGGTCATGAGTGGACCCAAGGCTTCGCTAACGCGGGCCCGTTCATGATCTGGCACTTCGAGCACCAGTTCATCATGCACCTGCATGATGAGGAGCGTTTCGAGTTTCTCCTGCGTGATCCAGTCTTGAACAGCGATCATGGCCAGTTTGATCAGATCAGCGGCCGTGCCTTGCATTGGTGCATTAATGGCGGCGCGTTCGGCACCCTGGCGGCGACCCTGTTGACCGGCTTTAAGGTCGGGTAGCCAGAGGCGGCGGCCAAAGACGGTTTCGACGTAGCCGTTCTGGTGCGCGTTCTGACGCGTTTCTTCCATATAGCGCGCAACACCCGGGTAACGATCAAAGTAACGATCAATGTAGGTTTGTGCTGAACCGCGGTCTATATCGAGTTGCTTGGCTAAGCCGAAAGCGCTCATGCCATAGATGAGACCGAAGTTAATGGCTTTGGCTGCGCGTCGTTGGTTGTCATCGACTTCGAGCGGCATTACGCCGAACACTTCGGCGGCCGTTGCACGGTGAATGTCTTCGCCTTGAGCAAAGGCATCGAGCAGGCCCTTGTCAGCCGATAGATGCGCCATGATGCGCAATTCAATCTGCGAGTAGTCAGCTGAAAAGATGCTGTGGCCGGGGCGTGCAATAAAGGCGGCGCGAATCCGGCGGCCTTCCGGTGTGCGCACCGGAATGTTTTGCAGATTGGGATCAGAGCTGGCCAGGCGGCCGGTGACGGCGGTGGTTTGCGAGTAATGGGTGTGAACCCGACCAGTGGCTGGATTGATGCGCTGAGGCAGTTTGTCGCAATAGGTGTTCTTCAGTTTGGCGATGCCACGGTATTCCAGCAGTACGCGGGGTAGCGGAAAGTCGAGTGCCAACTCGGAGAGGACTTCCTCGTCAGTCGATGGGGTGCCCGAGGCCGTTTTCTTTTTGACCGGGAGCCCCTGCTGGGTAAATAGAATCTCGGCGAGCTGCTTAGGGGAGTTGAGGTTAAAGCTTTGTCCGGCGAGTGCGTGGGCTTCGGTTTCAATGGCCAGCATGCGCTCCCCTAGGGCGTGGCTCTGGTCGGCTAATAGTTGGTTGTCGATGAGCACACCATTCTGTTCCATGGTGAACAGCACTTGTGCAGTGGGTAATTCCAGTTTGCGATAGGTGCTTTCCAAACCCGGCTCGCTGGCTAAGCGCGGCAACAGTTTCTTGGCAATGCGTAGCGTGATATCTGCATCTTCCGCCGCATAAGCGGCGGCATCGGCCACCGCCACTTGATTAAATCCGATCTGGTTGGCACCTTTGCCACAGATCGCTTCGTACGGAATGGTCGGCATGCCCAGGTGGCGACGAGCAAGTGTGCCGAGTTCCAGTGCGCCGGGGCTGACTTGCCCGGCTTCGAGCACATATGCAGCCAACAAGGTGTCGTCGACAATGCCGGCGAGCTGAATACCGTGATTGGCGAATACGTGTTGATCGTATTTGGCGTGTTGCAGAATTTTCTGGGGCTGCGCACTTTCAAGCCAGGGTTTCAAGCGGGCGAGCGTTTCTGCAAACGGCAACTGGTTCGGCGTGTCCGGGCCATCGTGGGCGAGCGGGAGATAAGCCGCTTCGCCAGGGGCGACGGCAAAGGAAATGCCGACCAGGCGCGCCTGTTGTTCGTCCAGGCTGGTGGTTTCGGTATCTAGCGCAACGCGGGGCGCGTGCTCGATTTTGTTCAGCCAGCGTTCCAGTGTCGCCTTATCCAGAATGGTTTCGTAATGGATGCGGTGTGCGCCATCGTCCGGCAAAAGGGTCGGTGCGGCTTCGGCCTCTGTTTTGGCGCCCGCTTTGGGTGCCGCGCCCGGTTCATCAATGGCTTTGAGCCAGGTTTTGAAACCGTTGTGCCGAAAAACTTCTCGCAGCGTGTTCTGATCTTCCTGTGTGGCGAGGAGATCGGTAATCGCCATGGGCAGCGCGACATCGGTTTTGACGGTGGTGAGCGTGCGGCCCAGCGGCAGGAATTCGAGATGGCCGCGCAGGTTCTCGCCAACAACGCCTTTGATATCGGCAGCGTGCGCAATAACGCCATCTAGATCGCCATAGGTCTGTATCCATTTGGCGGCGGTTTTGGGCCCGACCTTCGGTACGCCCGGAATGTTATCGGCCGTGTCACCGACCAAAGCCAGGTAGTCGGTAATGCGGTCTGGCATCACACCGAATTTGGCTTCAACGCCGGCAACATCCAGACGTTCGTTACTCATGGTGTTGACGAGGGTCACCTGCGGTGTGACGAGCTGTGCCAGATCTTTGTCGCCGGTGGAGACGATTACCGAAAAACCCGCCTGCGCGGCTTGTTGAGCAAGTGTGCCAATCACGTCATCGGCTTCGACACCGCTTTCCATGAGCAACGGCCAACCGAGCGCGCGCACCACGGCATGAATCGGCTCAATCTGTTTGGCCAGATCTTCGGGCATCGGAGGGCGGTGTGCTTTGTATTCGCTAAACAGGCTGTCTCGGAAGGTAGGTCCGCTGGCGTCAAAAATACAGGCGCGGTATTCTGCGTCGATATCACTGGTTAGGCGACGGAGCATGGAGATCATGCCGTACAGGGCGCCGGTCGGGTCGCCCGATTGATTGCGCAGGTCGGGTAGTGCATGAAATGCGCGGTACAGGTACGATGAACCGTCGACAAGCAGTAAAGTAGGCATAGTGAACCGAGAGGCAGACAGCGTGGAAAATCATACAAAACGATTCAGATTCCAGACATCGGAAGCTTCCGATGGCCATGATGCCGAAACGCTAGCCGAGCGTGAAGCCTGGCGACTGTTCGGAATTATGTCAGAGTTCGTGGAGGCCACGGATCGTCTGGCGGAGGTGCGCCCTGCCGTTTCGATATTCGGTAGCGCTCGGGTGTTGCCAGATAGCCCCTATTACGCGCTGACAGAAACTATTGCCCGTAAGCTTTCAGATGCCGGCTTGGGCGTGATTTCAGGGGGTGGCCCCGGTGTGATGGAGGCGGCCAACAAAGGGGCTTTTGGCGGCAATGGCCCGTCTATTGGCCTGAATATCCAGTTACCGCACGAGCAGCATACCAACCCCTATCAGGATGTATCGCTGGGATTTAGACACTTCTTTGCCCGCAAATACATGTTCGTGCGATTTGCGGTGGCTTATGTCGTGATGCCCGGTGGCTTTGGTACGCTGGATGAGCTGATGGAAGCATTAACGCTGATCCAAACGCGTAAAAGTCGGCAGTTCCCGGTGATTCTGGTGGGTGTGGCATTCTGGGGTGGGCTCATTGATTGGCTGAGAGAGCAGTTGGTTGGGGAAAAAATGATTAATCCTGAGGATATGGATCTGCTTCAGATTATTGATGATCCGGACCAGGTGGTTGAAGCAATCTTCAGTCATTACGAAACACGAGGCTTTGCACCATTGCCTGGTGAGCGCGAGCTTTTGCTCAACCTGTAATAAAATCTGTTTATTACTCCGTCTGGAATCCGGCATGTCTCTTATATTTAAACGCGCGTCTTCTATTTTGTTGAAGCGTGCCTGTCTGGTGGCGCTAGGCATGGGCTTCTCATCCATGGTCTTTGCGCAGGTCTCTACGTTGCCACCACAAGTGGTGACGAATGATCCTGCATTGCTCAGCCCGCAGGCAGAAGCTGAGGAAGATGCCAGCGTGACGATTTCGCCCGATGATCGCAGCACGAGCGTGCGCACTTATGGCCGTGGCGGACAGCCATCGCGCGAAGTGGTGGACCCACCGATTCTGCCGTCTTATTCAGAGGCACCGCCTGCTGAGCCTCAATCAGTGATTCCGGATTCAGATCCGGTGCGTGGCGACATGGTGCAGCCGCCCATGTGGACCCTCTGGAGCTGGTGATGCCGGAACGTCATATGCGTCATCATCGTCAGGGCCCTTGGCAGGATGCTCATCCCGCGGATCACTTGCCGCAGATTCGTCATGTAGGCGTTGGCCATGGCGTCCGTTGGATTAGCGAAGGCTGGGCGTTATTTTTGCGCCGTCCCGGGCTCTGGCTGATCACGGCGTTTCTGCAAACGCTTTTAATCATGCTGGTACTGCTGGTGCCGTTGTTAGGACAGGTGGGCGCCCATTTGTTGATGCCGGTGCTATCCGCTGGGCTGATGGTAGTAGCACACCGGGTTCAATATAACGAGCCGGTTGCGGTTGCTGATGCGTTTACGGGATTCAAAGAACATGCGCCCGCAGTCGTTAACGTGGGTGTCTGGTACATGCTAGGTTGGATGCTGATTGTGGCGCTGGGCTTGTTGCTGGGCGGCGGTGCTGCATTGTCTGGTATGGCAGTGGGTATGGAAACCCAGTATGAGTGGCTGGGTGTGGCGATTAGTGTGTTTGGCATTATTCTGGCCGTAACCATTAGCCTGTTGCTGGTGTTGCCGTTGGTGATGTCGGTTTGGTTAGCACCACCCTTGGCGGTGTTCCATGAAATTTCGGCAATGGCTGCGATGAAGCATTCTTTTGTGGCGAGCTGGCGTAGCTTGCCCGCTTTTGTGGTGGCTTTCTTTCTGGTGGCGCTGATGCTCTTCCTGACAGCGTTGACGATGGGTCTGGCGCTACTGGTGGTTATTCCCATCATGGCCGGCGCAACGTATGCGGCGTATCAGGATATGTTCGAATTAACGCAGTCAGATGCTGCTCAGCCAAGCGGCGCTGAACCAACGGATGTCTGATTCAAGCAAACGCATCGGCCTGGCAACAGGCTGGCAGTGGTTTCGTGACGGCTTTGCCCGTTACCGGCGCAACCCTGTGCTCATGGTTTTCTGGGTGATGTCCTATTGGACAATGCTGGGCATGGCGGGCTTGGTTCCCGTGATCGGTGATCTGCTGGTGGCTGCGTTAGCGCCTGTATTGCTGGTGGGGGTGTTGGCAGGTTGTCGTGCGCTGGACACTGAAACGATGCCCAGCTTTACGCTGCTGTTTTCCGGTTTCCGTAACCGCTTGCAGCCCTTGATGGGATTAGGCGTATTGCACTTTTTGCTCACGCTGGGTGTACTTGGTCTGACGGCCGCTTTTGATGGTGGTGTGCTTTTGCAGTTTATGGCGCGATCGACTTTAGGCGCGGGTACCGATGCAACGACGCTGGATCCTGACAGCCTCTCTCTCACTGCCATGTTGGTGGCACTAGCTGTTTATGTCCCAGTGATGTTGGCCTTTGCCTATGCGCCGTTACTGGTTGCCTGGCGTGGTTTCGGTGTAGGCAAAGCACTCTTTTTCAGCCTGGTGGGTTCATGGCGTGCCTGGCAGGGCTTGATGGGCCTGTTTTTTGCCATTCTGGTTTTTGGTGTGCTGGTTCCGGCCGTAGTGATGATGTTGCTGGTCGCGTTAGGTGTAGGTGATGCGGTCGTTACGTCATTAGTGGTTGTGCCGCTGATGGCCGTATTGGCGCCGACAGTGGTTTCAGCCTTCCTCAGCAGCTATCGTGATGTATTGGCAGATAACGAGGGCGCCGCCCCGGCGCAGCCGACCTGAAACTGATCGGCATTCTTGGCGGTACTTTTGACCCGGTACATATCGGGCACCTGCAACTAGCAGAAGAAGCTATCGCGACGTTTCATCTGGATGAACTACGCTGTATTCCTGCCGGACAGCCGCCGCATCGCCAGCTACCACAGGTGGATGCAACGCACCGCCTTGCCATGGCGAGATTGGCCTTTGCAGCGCACAGCACATGTCGGGTTGATGATGCCGAGATCCTGCAAACAGGCCCTTCCTGGACAATTGGTACCCTGGAACGATTGCGTCAGCGTGAACCGGCTACGAGCCTGTTGATCATTATGGGTGCCGATGCCTTGTTAGGGCTGCCTACCTGGCATCGCTGGGAGGAATTGTTGGACTATGCCCATATTGCAGTGGCGAATCGCCCCGAGTCTGCGCTGGTGCCCAATGAGATGCCCGAACCCTTAAGAACTTTCTGGGAAAAGCATCACACCACCGATCTAGACCGGCTGCGGGAACAACCCGCAGGATGTCTGGTTTCGTTTACCATAGCGCCTTGTACGGTGTCGGCAACACAAGTGCGTCGTGCCGTTGGGCAGGGACAGTCAATTTCTGGCCTGGTGCCTGAAGCGGTTGAAAATTACATCGTCCAGCACCATCTCTATCAGCAGACCGCGCATTGACGGTCATTACAGCATCAAGGAACAGCATGCCTAAAGAACTCTCGATCAAAAAGCTTGAAACCATCGCCGTTGATGCGCTGGAAGATATCAAGGGTCGTGACATCATCATTGTTAACACGACCAAAGTGTCACAGATGTTCGAACGCATTGTGCTGGCGAGCGGTGAGTCGAACCGTCAGGTACGCGCGTTGGCACGCAATGTGGCTGATAAGGTGCGTGAAGCGGGTGGTGAAGTACTCTCGACAGAGGGTGAAGAGACTGGTGAATGGGTACTGGTTGATCTGGGTCCGGTGGTTGTTCACATCATGCAGCCGACGGTACGTGCCCACTTCGACCTAGAAGGCCTATGGGGTCAAGGCAAGCCTGCCGGCCATGCTGCTGAGAAAGCTGCTAAAAAAGCCAGTGTTAAAAAAGCGCTGAGCAAGTCGCCGGCTGTCGATGCAGTCGAGAAGACGCCTGCCAAAAAACCTGCCGCTAAAAAACCAGCAGCAAAGAAACCGGCTGCTAAAAAGCCGGCTGCGAAGAAACCCGCCGCCAAGAAGCCTGTCGTACGCGCTAAAAAATCGGCTGAATGAAGCTGCACCTGATCAGCGTTGGTCAGCGGTTGCCGGATTGGGCCGCTGACGCCTGTTCAGATTACCTCAAGCGCTTTCCCCGCTCGCAGCCCATCGTGCTACATGAGATTAAAGCGGAGCCGCGTACCGGCAATCGCACCGCGCAGCAGATCATGGATCTGGAAGCGGCTCGTATTGAAGCGGCTATTCCTGCGGGTGCGCGTCGTGTCATGCTGGACGAGCGTGGCACAGATCTCACCACCATAGCGCTATCTAAAAAGCTGGAATACTGGCAAGGTGAGGCTCAGGATGTGGCGTTGATCATTGGTGGGGCAGATGGTATTTCGCCGGCGTTGAAATCAACGGCGCATGAAATGATCCGGTTGTCGTCATTGACGTTGCCGCATGCCATGGCGCGTGTGTTGCTGACCGAGCAGTTGTATCGTGCCATTACAGTGCTGGCCGGGCATCCCTACCATCGTGAATAAACCCATGCAGACAATCTGGTTGGCTTCTAAAAGTCCGCGTCGCGCCGAGTTGTTAGCGGGGATGGGTGTGCCATTTGAAGTGCTGCAGTTTACCGATGATGCAGGTGCGCAGTACGAAGTCGATGAGTCGGTGTTTCCCGGAGAGCCGCCTCGAGACTATGTGCGCCGTGTCGCCTTTGATAAAGCCTTACATGCTGTTTCCTACGTACGTGATCGCGGGTTGGTGGAGCGCCCCTTGTTGTCTGCTGACACAACCGTTGCGTTGGGCGACCGTATTCTGGGCAAACCTGCGGATGCTGATGAAGCACGCGACATGTTGAAAGTGCTTTCGGGTCAAGTACATGAAGTACTAACCTCAGTGGTGCTGGCGCATGGACATGATATCCGTCAGCTGCTATCGGTTAGCCAGGTGCGTTTTATGAGCTTGAGCGATGCAACGATTGAACGTTACATTGCCAGTGGCGAGCCTTTTGATAAAGCAGGTGGCTACGGCATACAAGGGCATGCAGGTGTTTTTGTGGCAGAGATGCAGGGCAGCTTCACCGGCATTATGGGGTTGCCCGTGCACGAAACCGCTTGCTTGCTTGAGTCTTGCGGTTACGCTTTCTGAAGCGCTATCGATCCAGCCAACTTAAGACTTCTAGCGCAGCGATGGTTGCGCCATTTTGTTGAATGGGCGTTGTAGCGGGTTGAGCGAGTAGGGATGTAAACGCTTCGTCAAAGCGGCCTTGTTGCAATGCTTCTGGTGCCAGCGTGGCGCAACGTGCGTGTTCTTTAAGCCATGCCACCAGTGCCTGTTGCTCTGGCCAATCATCGCGTTCGACATACATCACTGGAATGCCGGCGAGCGCTGCTTCTACAAATGTACCGTATCCAGGCTTGCAGATCACAGCGTCACAGCAGCCCAAGAGGTCCGTGAAGACGAGGCCGGTTGATTCACGTAGCCTATCGAGGTTGACGATCCCCTGAGCGGCATAGCCTTCGGCAGGCAAATGGGTTTGATTGGCAACGAGGAGTGTGAAGGCCGATTGTGTGGGCCATTCCTTGTAGGTGAGTTGCGTTTCGATGCCTCCCATTCCGATGAGTAGGCGTGGTCGACTCATCAGGGATGGATCCATATGCTTAGCCAATAGGGCTTCGAGTGCAGTTCTGGTGCGGGAAGTACGGGCGCCTACGGGCGGCAGAGTGTGTTCTGTTAAACCCCGCATCGGCATGCCCGGCGTGAGTCGCAGTGCGGCGGTTGCCTGGTCGTAGATGCTTGTGATGCGGTCGAGCACAGCCGTTGAGTCTGGCAGCGCTTCAAAGTAGAAGCGCGCGGTATCGGCCCAATTGAGTGAACTCATGGCGAGGCCGGGGATGCCCAACTTTTGTGCCGCAGCTAAAGGCATGTCGCCAACGTCGCTGAGAATCAGGTCGGGTGCTGCGTCACGCAACAGCTTGCAAGCGGTTTCCAGGTGTAAGGACCAATTGGCTTCGCGGTCGGCATAAGCGGCCCAGCTGGCTTCAACATTGACGCGCATGGCGTCGTGCATGATGAGCCCAAGATCACAGGGATGAGCGATGTGCTCAAAATTTCCTTTGATGCGGGCACTGAGTGCTTGGCTCGGCAGGGCGCTCCAGAGGGTGAGCGAGAGATCGGGGCGTAGTGATGTGAGCTGATTGCAGACAGGGGCAACCTGCCCCAGGTGCCCCAGACCATGCGCGCTAATCGCCACCAGTAGGCGGGGCACGATTTAAGCCTTTGGATGTGTCGCCGAGGCTGATGCCGCAATCATTTCGTCAGTGGGTACATCGTGCAGGCGTGCCAGGAAAGCGCCATCGCAATCGGCAGACCACTCGGCGTCTTTGATCCAGACGATATGGCCATCGCCGCTGGCGACATCCACAGATTCCATCTTGCGGCCTTCCAGGGCTTTCACTTGCACAATGCGGTTGCCTGCGGGATGAATAATTTCCACCCAGTCGCCAACCGCAAAGCGGTTTTTGACAATCACGCGTGAGGCATTGCGTTCGCTATCCCATTCAACGTTACCAACGTACTGGCTGCGGCCAGATTCGGAATAGCCGCGCAGATAGTTCTGAGTATCTGAATCATGGTGACGCTGATAGAAGCCATCGGTGTAGCCGCGATTGGCCAGGCCTTCCAGCTCGCCAATGAGTAACGGGTTAAAGCTGCGGCCGGCTTGCGCATCGTCAATCGCGTGGCGGTAGGCCTGGCAGGTGCGTGCAACGTAATACGGCGATTTGGTGCGGCCTTCGATCTTGAGTGAGTCGACCCCAATTTCGATCAGGCGTTCGACGTGTTCAATGGCGCGCAGATCGCGGGAATTGAGAATGTAGGTGCCGTGCTCATCTTCTTCGATGGGCATGAGTTCGCCAGGGCGCTTGGATTCTTCGACAACCAGCGGCGGGAAGTTGCTGCCCGTCATGCCCGGGGTGGCCTCTGCCTCGGTATCCGGTTTGAGCTTATAGTCCCAGCGACAAGAGTTGGTGCAGGTGCCCTGGTTCGGGTCACGGTGATTGAAGTAACCCGACAACAGGCAGCGACCGGAATAGGCGATGCATAGCGCGCCGTGCACAAAAACTTCCAGCTCCATCTCGGGGCATTGCTGTCGGATTTCAGCGACTTCGTCGAGTGAAAGCTCGCGCGACAGAATGACGCGTTTAACGCCCATCTTGCCCCAGAAGCGTACGCTCGCCCAGTTAACGGTGTTGGCCTGTACGGATAGGTGGACGGGCACTTCCGGGAATCGATCCCGGATCATGTCGATGAGGCCGGGGTCGGCCATGATCAGCGCATCCGGTTTGAGCGCCACAACGGGTGCCATGTCATCCAGATAGGTTTTGAGCTTGGCGTTATGCGGTGAAATATTGCTGACGATATAGAACGATTTCTGCTGGGCATGGGCTTCGTCGATGCCTTCTTGGATGGCATCGAGCGTGCTGAACTCGTTATTGCGGACGCGCAGGCTATAGCGGGGCTGGCCGGCATAGACGGCATCGGCGCCAAAAGCAAAGGCAGTGCGCATCATAGCCAGGGAACCGGCAGGGGCGAGAAGTTCAGTTTTCATGGACATAGTAGAATTCGGCTATCAAGCAGCAGTAAAAACAGGCAATAAAAAATAGTCAGGCGCACATTCTACCTATGGCCGAAAGTATCCTCATTAATTTCACGCCCCAAGAGACCCGGGTTGCGATCCTCGAGCAGGGGATTGTCCAGGAACTTCACGTTGAACGTCATACAACACGGGGGTTGGTGGGCAATATCTATCTGGGACGCATCGTCCGGATTCTGCCGGGCATGCAATCGGCATTTGTCGATGTGGGGCTCGAGCGGACGGCATTTCTGCATGTGGCCGACATCTGGCAGGCTCGGGTTGGCGATGTGGCTAACCGTGAATACCAGCCGATCGAAGAGGTGATTAGCGAAGGTCAGACGCTCCTGGTTCAGGTGATTAAAGACCCTATTGGCACCAAGGGCGCGCGCTTGTCGACCCAGGTGTCGATTGCCGGCCGCATGTTGGTCTATTTGCCTCAGGAAAAGCATATCGGCATTTCCCAGCGGATCGATGAAGCTGAGCGCGAAGCGTTGCGTGAACGTCTAACGCGATTGGTGCCGGAGGACGAAGCTGGCGGATTCATTCTGCGTACGATTGCCGAAACTGCCGATGAGAAATCGTTGCAGGACGACATTAACTATCTACGTAAAATCTGGGCAGGCCTCAAACAGCAGATCTCGACATCGGCTGTGCCTTCCCTGATGTATCAGGATCTCTCTCTGGCACAAAGAGTGCTGCGCGACTTTGCTAATCCGGAGACCGAACGCATTCTGGTCGATTCGCGAGAGACTTTTCAGAAACTCAAGGATTTTGCAGCGATTTACGTGCCGGGTATTACCGGGTTGCTGGAACATTACAACGAAGATCGCACGCTCTTCGATTTGTATGGTGTCGAAGAAGAAATTCAGCGGGCACTGTCCCGCAGGGTCGATCTCAAATCGGGCGGTTATCTGATTATCGACCAGACAGAAGCCATGACCACCGTCGATGTGAATACGGGGGCTTTTGTCGGTGTTCGTAATTTTGATGAAACCATCTTTAAGACCAATCTTGAAGCGGCGCAAGCCATTGCGCGCCAGTTACGTCTGCGTAATCTGGGTGGCATCATTATTCTCGACTTCATCGATATGGATCATGTGGCGCACCAGGAAGCTGTGCTGGCAGAGTTACGTAAGTGCCTGAGCCGTGATCATATGCGGATGACGGTGAATGGTTTCACGGCGCTAGGCCTGGTGGAGATGACGCGAAAGCGCACGCGAGAGTCTCTGGCGCGCGTGCTATGCGAAACTTGCCCAACCTGTGATGGTCGTGGTCAGGTGAAGACTGCGCGCACGGTGTGCTACGAGATTCTGCGCGAACTCGTGCGCGAATCCCGTCAGTTTGAAGCGCGAGAATATCGCGTCATCGCGAGCCAGAAGGTAGTCGATCTCTTCCTTGAGGAGGAAGAGCAGGCACTGGCGATGGCTTCAGACTTTATTGGCAAGCCGATTTCGCTGCAAGGGGAGTCCGGTTACGGGCCCGAGCAGCACGATATCGTGCTGCTCTAAGCCTTATTCTTTGGGGCGGGCAGGCGCCAGAACCAGCGCTTCACCTTCCACCACACGTTTGTCGCCAACGGTACAAACGGTTTCAATGCGTACCTTGTTCTTGACGTAGTCCACTTCAAGCACAGTCAGCGTAGCCGTAACGGTGTCGCCCGGGTGCACCGGCGCCAGAAAGCGCATATTTTGCGCCAGGAAGATCGTGCCAGGCCCTGGCAGACGATTAGCCAATGCCGAAGAAATGAGGCTGGCTGTCAGGAAGCCCTGAACAATGCGCGTGCCAAAACGGGTTGTTTTAGCGTATTCCTCGTCCAGGTGAATCGCATTGGTGTCGGTTGATACAGCCGAGAACAGAATGATGTCTGTTTCGGTAATGGTCTTCGACTGAAATGCGGTCATGCCGATTTTGAGTTCATCGGTGTAATAAGCGGGACGGATGGTGCCCATAACTAGCCTCTAGCTTTGCAATTAATCACCCTGTCATCATAGCAACTTATGCTGCGATGCGTCATGAATCTTTAATGACAGAGAAATTACTCGATAGCCAGACAGGTGTATTTGGTGCTCAGATATTCATCGACGCCATGTTGAGAGCCTTCACGGCCGAATCCCGATTGTTTGATGCCGCCAAAAGGTGCCACTTCATTCGACATCAGTCCGGTGTTGGCGCCGACCATACCGTATTCCAGGGCTTCCGAGACACGGAAGATCCGACTGACGTCTCGGGTGTAGAAGTAGGATGCCAGCCCGAATTCGGTGGCGTTGGCCATTTGTATCGCCTCGGTTTCTGTCGAGAATGCGAAGAGCGGGGCGACTGGACCGAAAATTTCTTCATGCATCATGCGCATGTCTGGTGTAACGCCCTTAAGCACGGTCGGTTGAAAGTAAAGCCCGCCCCGTACATCCGGATTGCCACCCGTTAATACAGCGGCACCTTTATCAACGGCATCGGCAACCAGGGCTTCAACTTTGGCAAGCCCACCGCTGTCGATGAGCGGGCCGACCTGTACGCCGTTTTCGAAACCATGGCCTAGTTTAAGCGCGCGAACTTTTGCCGTGAGTTTCTCGGCAAAGGCATCCAAGATGTCTTTGTGTACCAAGAAGCGATTGGCGGACACACAAACTTGGCCGCTATTTCGAAACTTGCAGGCAATAGCGCCATCTACAGCGGCATCCAGATCGGCATCTTCGAAAATGATAAAAGGCGCGTTACCGCCTAGCTCAAGGGATAGGCGTTTTAAATTGGGTGCCGACTGCGCCATGAGTAAACGACCGACTTGTGTTGAGCCGGTGAATGAGAGTTTACGTACACGAGCATCAGCCGTCAGAGCGCCACCAATTGCCGGTGCGGCATCAGCATCACCTGTGACGACGTTAAAAACCCCGGGCGGGATACCGGCGCGGTCAGCCAGAACTGCGAGCGCCAACGCCGTCAGTGGTGTTTGCTCTGCCGGCTTAACCACCACCGTACAACCCACGGCGAGGGCTGGGGCTACTTTGCGCGTGATCATTGCGGCCGGGAAATTCCAGGGCGTAATCGCGGCGCAGACGCCGACCGGTTCACGAGTGACCAGCAGACGTTTGTCGGCAGTGTTGGAAGGGAGAATCTCGCCATTAACTCGACGCGACTGCTCTGAAAACCACTCAACAAAAGAAGCCGCGTAGGCGACCTCGCCCAAGCTTTCTGTGTAGGCCTTACCGCCTTCGGCCGTAATGAGTGTGGCCAGATCTTCTTTGTTTTCCTGAATCAGGTCGTACCAGCGACGCAGGATCGTGTCACGGGCACGTGCAGTCTGATTGCGCCAAGCGGGAAATGCTGATTCTGCAGCATCAATGGCCATGTTCGTTTCGCGAGCGCCAAGATTGGCAACTTTGGCGATTGGTTCGCCGGTACCGGGATCGACGATGTCAAAAAACCGTGTAGCCTCATACCATTGACCGTTGATATAGGCGGCAGATTGTAGAAGACTAGTATCTTTGAGACGTGTAATCAGCATGACAAAACTCTGGGTCGTTGGGCGGGTTTGTGACGCTAACGGGCTTGCCTGCTTTTTTGGATTGCGCCACACTACGCATCATATGACGAACTGCGTTTTGCCGCGACCCCCCCTCTGCCATGGTTTCTTAACACGTCGGGTTCTGGCCGTCTTTTGCAGCATCGTGCTGACGTTACTCCTGATCTCGGGTTGTGCAAGCACTGGCAACAAAGGGATTACGCGCTTTGGCGCAGAAAACCTGCCGCCGACCGTGCAAGGCCAGGAAGTCAGCATCATGGCGATGCATCTGATTGATACCGGTTACCAGTTTGGTGGGAAAAACCCGCAGGCAGGGCTGGACTGCAGCGGCATGGTGAGCTGGTTATACGGCCAGGCTGCCGAGTACCGACTTAGAGGTAGCGCCAAAGATATGGCGCGCCGTGGTCGGGAGATCAGCCCGGCGGCGATTCGACCAGGTGATCTGGTGTTCTTCAATACGCGTGGCTTCAGCTACTCCCATGTTGGAATTTACATCGGCGACCAGCGCTTTGTGCATGCGCCCAATAGCAAGGGCAAAGTCCGGATCGACCGGCTGGATCAGGGCTGGTTCTCTGCCCGCTTTGAAGAAGCGCGCAGCTACTTTGATTGACGGATAGGAGCGCCGCTTCGACGGCTCTCCGCGCTACGGCTTTAGCGTGCCGGTGGGTAAACCGGTTTGTAGGCCATGCTGCGGATATGCGACTCAATATCGGCAGGACGTGCAGCGCGCGCCAGCCCCTGATTAAAGATATGTTCGGCAATTTTGGCCGCTGTGTGCAGCGAGGCATCCAGAATCTGCGATTGTGGTGGGTAGATCAAGCCGCTATCCAGCGATGTCTGGGTCACTTGCTCGGCCACGGCTTTGGCGGCGACGATGAACATGGCCTGCGTAACCCGTGTTGATTCGGTGGCCAGGACCGCCATGCCCATGGCCGGGAAGATGTAGACGTTGTTGCCTTGCCCCGGCACAAACTTCTGGCCATTCACCTCAACCGGTGGAAAAGGGCTGCCACTCGCGAAGATCGCTTTGCCATTCGACCAGCGGTAGGCTTCTTCAGCCGTACATTCCGAACGTGAGGTCGGGTTGGAGTAGGGGAAGATAATCGGCCGTTCGTTAATGCGCGACATGGCTTCGATTACCTGCTGGTTGAACAACTTGGGTACGGTGCTGACGCCGATAATGGCGGTAGGCTTGATCGATTCGATGGCCTCGACGAAGCTTTTGCTCGGCGCATGCGCGTGGGCAAAAGGCTTCTGGAAATCAGCGAGGTCAGATCGGGTCGATTCCAGTAAGCCATTCACGTCAAACAGGGAGCAGCGACCCCTTGCTTCTTCAATGCTCAGCCCTTCCAGCAACATGGCTTCACTGATCAGTTCGGCGATGCCGGTGCCGGCCGATCCGGCACCCATAAACAGGAAGCGTTGTTCAGTCAGTTTCTGTCCGGAGATCCGTAGCGATCCATAGATCCCCGCCAGAGCAACCGCGGCCGTGCCCTGGATATCATCGTTATAGGTGCAGATCTTGTCCTTATAGCGATCAAGAATAGGCACAGCGTTGATGTTGGCGAAGTCTTCCCATTGCAGGCAGGATTTCGGGTACAGCGTCTGGACAGCCTGCACAAATTCTTCAATAAAGGCATCGTATTCGGCACCGCGCACGCGATGCTGGCGTATCCCCAGGTAGAGCGGGTCTTCCAGATACTGTTCATTATTGGTGCCCACATCCAGTGTGATGGGCAGGGTCAGCTCAGGAGGCACACCGGCCACCGCGGTGTAAAGCGACAGTTTGCCGACCGGGATGCCCATGCCGTTGACGCCGAGATCACCCAGTCCAAGAATGCGCTCGCCATCGGTGACTACGATGAACCGGATGTCCTTCTGCGGCCAGTTAGCCAGCAATGACTGGATCCGGCCCTTGGCCGTAATAGGCAGATAGATACCGCGGGGTGCTCGGTAGAAATGGTCGAATTTCTGGCAGGCCTCGCCAACGGTAGGTGTGTATACCAGCGGCATAAAGGTGGCCGGGTCGGACATCACGACTGCAAAGAATAAGGTCTGATTCCGCGCCTGCAGATCGGAAAGCAGGAGGTATTTCTGCAGGTCGGAGTCCAGGGCATCGAGCTGCAGATGGATGCGTGCCATCTGCGTTGCGAGTGTATCAACCGCTGGGGGTAATAAGCCTTCTAGACCATGTGCTTCACGTTGTTCCTGCGAGAAGGCCGAGCCACGATTGTGCAGTGGGTCGTGAAATAACGCGAAACCTTTTTCTTGATCAGTCATCTAGCGTCCTTTCGAATGTTCAATCAGTGCGGGCGATATAGGGGTGAACCATCTTTGAGGCATCGACGATACGGTCAAAATCGGTTTCGGAGATTGCACTTAAGGCCATGGCGGCCTCTTTTAGCGTGAGGTCATGCTCAAGCGCGTGGTGGGCAATTTCTGAGGCTTTGTCATAGCCGATCACCGGTGCAAGGGCTGTGACCAGCATGAGCGAACGTTCGACATGAGACTGAATGTTCCGCAGATTGGGCTCGATGCCCTGTACTAAAAACCGGTTGAAGTTGAGGCAGCTGTCGGTCAGCAGAGTAATCGATCCCATGACATTGTGGATGATCAGGGGTTTGTAGACATTCATTTCTAGATAGCCGCTGGCTCCGCCAAAGGAAACGGCGACATCATTCGCCATCACCTGAACCGCCACCATGGATAGGGCTTCGACTTGAGTCGGATTGACTTTGCCGGGCATGATGGAAGATCCCGGTTCATTCTCGGGTAAATCGAGCTCGGCAAAGCCAGCTCGCGGACCACAAGACAACAGGCGGATGTCGTTGGCAATTTTGTAGAGCGATACCGCCAGCGTTTTGAAGGTGGCGGAAAGCTGCACCAGCGCATCGTGAGCCCCCTGTACCGTAAATTTATTTGGTGCCGAGACAAAGGGTAAGCCAGTTAGTTCGGCAATCTCTGCGGCCATGGCTTCGGCGAAACCGGGGGGCGCATTCAAACCGGTGCCGACAGCGGTGCCGCCAATGGCCAGCTGATACATGTCATTGAGAGCATCGGTCAGGCGGCGCAGGTTGTCATCCAGCATGCCGACATAGCCGGAGAACTCCTGCCCTAAGGTCAGTGGCGTCGCATCTTGCATATGGGTACGGCCGATTTTAACGATGTCTTTCCAGGCCTCGGCCTTTTGTGCGAGCCCGTCCCGTAATGTCCGCACTGCCGGCAGCAGGGCATGTGTTGTGCCAATGGCGGCTGCCATGCTCATAGCTGTAGGAAAGCTATCGTTCGAAGACTGCGACATGTTGACATGGTCGTTCGGGTGCACCGGATGTTTGCTGCCGAGCGGTGTGCCTGTTAATTGACTGCAGCGGTTGGCGATGACCTCGTTGACGTTCATGTTGAACTGGGTGCCGCTGCCAGTCATCCAGACGTGGAGCGGAAACATATCGTCATGCTGCCCTGCCTCAATTTCGTCACAGCTTTGTTCGATCAGTCCGGCGAGCAATGGATCCAGGCGTTTCCCCGCTGCATTGACGCGAGCCGCCGCTTTCTTTAGAACGGCGTAAGCGCGGATCAGTTCCGCCGGCATCAAATCTTTGCCGATGCTGAAGTGCTCGAGCGACCGCTGTGTCTGTGCACCCCACAGCTTATCTGCCGGAACTTCGACAGCACCCATGCTGTCTGTTTCAGTTCGGAATGCCGGAATCATGAGAGTGCTCCCGTAACGGAAGGTGTATCTTGATAATCATACCCTTCTAATGCTTTAGCGGTTGGGGGGAATGGCAACTTTATTCATGCGCTCAAGGATCACCTCGGTTTGTCTTGCTAGGCCTTCAGTTTCACCCTTGCGATCATAATATTGTGGGCTAGGCACCATAGACGCTAGCATGGCCGCCTGGTATTCGCTGAGCTGATTGGCAGAAACGCCAAAGTAATGGCGTGCGGCTGCCTCTGCACCAAAGATGCCCTTGCCCCATTCGATCTCGTTCATGTATACCTCGAGAATACGGCGCTTGCTCCAGGTGGTTTCAATCATCAGCGTAATGAGCGCCTCCTCTCCTTTGCGGAGGAAGCTTTTCTCTGGCCAGAGGAAGAGGTTCTTGGCCAGTTGCTGAGTGATGGTTGATCCACCGGCCGCGATACGCCCGCGCTTTTCGTTCTTTTCAAAAGCTTTCTGAATGCCGTCGAGGTCAAAGCCCTGATGCTGCATAAATTTGCTGTCTTCAGCGGCAATCAGAGCGCGCTTGAGGTTCGGTGAAATGAACCCGTAAGAAACCCAGGTCTGTTGTAACTTTGCACTTGGGTCTTTCTTTTGCAGTTCGGCGAGGCGTATTTTCATGAACTGGGTTGGGCCTGGCTCGTAGACCTTCCAGACTAAGACCCAGGCAAAAAACCAGAGTTGAATGAGCAAAAAACCCCCAATCACCAACAACAAGATCCGGCGTATCCAGCGTGGGCGACGGGTAGGCATGGGATTTATTTGAGAGCGAGTTGTTCACGAAGTGCGTGATACACCGGCTGCGTTTCTGGGCGAATGCCGCGCCAGATTTCAAAAGCTACTGCGGCCTGTTCAACCAGCATGCCCAGGCCATCGGCAAGGTGTGGCACGCCCGCTGCGTGTTGTGCAGATAGAAATGGCGTAGGCGCTTTACCGTACATCATGTCGTAAGCAAAGCCATCAGCAGATATGGCGCCTGCCGGTAGCTGGATGGCTTCACCACTCAGGCTGGCGCTGGTGGCATTGATGACAATATCGAAAGGACCGGTGGTGCTGATAATCTCTGCCAGTGCATCCAACCCGCAGCCATGCAACAAACAGCCCATCGTGACGGCCTTAGGTGTGAATAAAGTCGCTAGGTCATTGGCGCGTGATGCGGTGCGATTTGCGATCATCAGTGTTGCAGGATTCGTCGCCAGCAGTGGCAAAATGACACCGCGGGTTGCGCCGCCAGCGCCGAGCAGAAGAATGCGTTTTTTGCTTAGGTTAAGACCGTGCCGTTGCTGTAGATCGTTGAGTAGACCTTGCCCATCCGTGTTGTCACCCATCAGGCCTTTAGCAGACCAGGTAAGTGTATTCACCGCGCCAGCCATGGCCGCACGCTCGGATAACGTGCCGTGCTGTTTAGCGTAAGACCAGGCGGTTTCTTTGTGCGGCACCGTGATGTTAACGCCCCGAAACCCTTCTTGAGGCAAGCGTTCCAATGCGGCGTCCAGATCTGCAGGCGCAACGTCAATGGCTGTGTAGCGGAGTTCCTGGCCGGTTTGCGCAGCAAATGCCGCATGAATCTGAGGTGACATCGAATGATGAATGGGATGCCCAAGAACGGCGTAGTAAGCGAGTGAGGGTGAAGTCGTCATCGAGTTTCCAAGGCGTCGCCCCGGGTGAAGTTCCAGGTGCGGGTAATGTCCAGATAGTCCGTTTCTTTACGAATGTCGGGGGGGAAGGGCGCAAATGGCGACCCCATCATAACGATTCGTTTAGCGGCGTCATCCAGGACTTTATTGCCAGAGGAGCGCACAACGATAATCCGGTCAACGCTGCCATCCGGGCGTAAAGCGACGGATAGTACGAGAGAGCCAAAGAATTTGCCGCGCGCTTCTTCCGGGTAGTTCATGGCGCCAATGCGTTCAACTTTGTTACGCCAGTCCGATAAATATTGGCTGTAGCGATAGTCTTTCATGTTGGACGTCAACGTAACACGGCGCCCCGTGCCGACTGTGCCGCCCGTAACCGGAGAGCTTGTTGATTGCGCGCTGATTTTGGATGCAGGGCTCGAAGCAGGATCAGACACGTTAGGTACAACGGGGTTGCCGGTGGTTTTTGTGACGGGTTTGATCACTTCGGCGCGCGTTGGTTTGCGTTGGCTGGCAACGATATCGCGGGGCGGCTGTGCGCGCTCTTTGGTGCGAGTGATCGGTTGGCTGGCGGCACGAAATGAAACGCTGAGCGATTTGTCGCCGTGCTCGGGCAACTTGATGCCATAACGGGGCGCGAGAATAAAAATATGCGCGATGAAAGAGACGCCCAGCGCAATCCACAATAGCCGGTCATTAAACAGCAAACGCCAACCCAACGGCTTAGGTGACCAGGCATCATGGTCAGCCACCGGCTGGTTTTGTGTAAAAGCGCTTTTGGGTGCTGCGGACATAGCGTTATTGTAGTCCGAGCGTCGTTGTGTCTGGTGGTCGGGTTATTCGGACGTTGTCGGCGTTATAGACTCTGGCGGCAAGGCAGCTTCTTCTTTTTCTGCCAGGTCTTCTTCGGCCTCGACCAGTGCATCTTCCATAGGGACTTCATCCAGCAGCTCCAGATCCTCGTCGTTTGAATCGTTGCTGGTTGCGAGCAACGATTCGAAGCGGCTGTGAATGCTCAGCTCCAGCAAGTCTGGTTGGCCTAACGTGAGGCGCATGCGGCTGCCTGGGGCAGTGTCAGGTGCGGAGGGTACCTGTACGACCAGCGGCAGGCCATCGAGACGCACATTAGGGGCATTGCGCATGGCCGTGCCTTCAACTTGTGTCGTACTGGTTTGTTGCAGCCAGCGCAGACACCAATACCGTTCCATGCGGCGCTGGAAGTCGGCATAGCCTGAGTATGTCAGGTCAAAGTCTCTCATCGCGGCAAAGAGTTCGGCCGAACGCGGGGCGAATGGGGCGGGTTTGTCAGCGAGAACAGAAATCAGTTGCCATTGATTGATCAGGTCTGAATAACGACGGAGTGGCGAGGTGCTCCAGGCGTAACAGGCCACACCCAGACCCTCGTGCGGAATAGCCGAGGTCGTCATGCGGACTTTGCCAGCAACCTGGCCACGATAGAGGCCGGGAACGCCTTTGTCAGCGAGCAATTGACCCCATGTGGCATTGGCCAGAATCATCAATTCGGCAACGAGCATGTCGACGGGGCTGCCGCGTTTGCGCGCTTCAATGTGCACAGTACATGCAGCCGGGTCGAGAATGTCACCGGTGACTTTATCGTGTAACGGACCGTCGATCTGGTAGTGGTAATCGTGTAGACCAGCTTGCGCAGATGCTTTACCTCGACGGCCGGCACATGCACCGGCAAACCGCCACAGGATCCGCAAGGTATCGCCGTAAGCACAGTCAGGCGTGTCTCCTGCATTCAAGCGTTCCGCATCCATGATGGGTTCTATTTCATGTAGGCGAAGATTCGCGGCAATCGGCACACGTTCTACGCGTGATTCGTGGCTCAGGATCTCGAAGTCTTCACTGACGTTCAGGTAGAGAGAGAGCGCGGGGCAGGCTTTGCCTTCAGCCAGCGTGAAACGGGAAACCAGATCATCGGGCAACATGGTGATCTTATGACCTGGCATGTAGACCGTTGAGAGGCGGGCGCGAGCAACCGCATCATGCGCTGAGCCGGGCAAAATACCGAGACCCGGTGCCGCAATGTGAACGCCGATGCGCCAGCCGATACCCGGCAGGCGTGTTACTGAGAGTGCGTCATCGATCTCAGTAGTGTTGGCGTCATCAATGGATACCGCTTGGACATCGGCTAGCGGCAAATCGGCGGGCGTGGCCGGTTCCGGCAGCTCGGGAAAACCAATCCCCTTGGGAAAACGATCTGCTGCAAAGCGACGGAAGTGCCAGTGATAAGCATCCGGGAAGGCGCCGCAACGTAAAAGGAGTGCAGCAGCTGATTCATTGGTCTTTTCGCAGGCGGCTTCAAAGGCCTTGACCTCGGGCCGATTGCGATCCGGCTGAATGAGTAGGGCATCGACCTGATCGATGAGTTCGGGCGGCAAGGAACCGGCCACAAGTTGTGCGACCATGCGCTCGATCGCTTCTGCCTGGAGCCGTTTTTTCTCTGCACCGGCAAGCGCCGCTTTTAGAATTTCTGGGGGCGCACGGCGGAACATGCCTTTGCCGCGACGATGAAAATATAACGGCGCATTTTGCATGCTGAGGAGCAGTGCGGTGGCTTCGATCGCTGACGGCGAATGCCCATAGTAGTCGGCTGCAAAATCGCTAAACCCGAAGTCTGATTCTGGAGCGCATTCCCAGAGGAATGCAGCATCCATATCGGCAGCAAGCGGTTCTGCTGCAGGCAGTAGTTGTGCGGGTGAGGGGTCGCGGAAGCGCAAAAGGACTTGCGCAGCTTTCAGCTTCTGACGCTTCCCACCGGGTAGTTCCACCTGCAGTGTCGTATTCTGATCTGCCTGGAGGGTAGCGGCTCGAAATGCACCATTTTCCTCGAAGAGGACGTATTCGCTCATGATGTGGCCGTGGTGTTAGTGGGCAGACCAGCTCACGACGCCGGTATAGGCCGTGATCAGCACGACCAGACCAAAAACAATCCGGTACCAGGCAAAGATAATAAAGTTATGCGTGGTGATGTAGCGGAGCAGCCAGCGAATACAGAGGAAAGCCGAGATAAATGCGGAGATAAAGCCAACGGCCCACATGCTCAGATCGGTATTCTGGATCGTCGCCCATTCTTTGTAGACTTGGTAAATGGTGGCAACACCCAGTGTTGGAATCGCCAAAAAGAAAGAGAATTCAGTCGCGGCTTTACGCGATAGCCCCATGAGCAAGCCGCCAATAATGGTGGCGCCGGAGCGTGAGGTCCCCGGAATCAGTGCAAGTGCCTGTATGCAGCCCAGCATCAGGGCATCTTTGAATGTGAGGTCATCAACGGATGGCACACGAACACGGTGTTGGCGTTTTTCTGCCCAGAAGATAAACAGTGCGCCGATGATGAAAGCAGCGGCTACCGATATCGGGTTAAACAGGTGGGCTTTAATGGTTTTGTGAAACAGCAGGCCCAGAATGGCCAGAGGCATAAAGGCAACGGCAACGTTGATGATCAGGCGTTGTGCTTTGCGGCTGCTGGGGCAAGAGGAAATTGTTTCCCACAAGCGGGCACGATATTCCCAGACCACGGCCAGAATGGCGCCAAACTGGATAACAATTTCAAAAATCTTGCCGGCTTCATCGTTGAAATCGAGCAGATCGCCCGCCAGAATCAGGTGGCCCGTCGAAGAAATCGGGAGGAATTCGGTGAGACCCTCGACAACGCCGAGAATGAGGGCTTTGAGCAGCAGAACAGTATCCATGCGGGGGTCTTTGTCAGCAAGAAATCAGGCCGTGATTCTAACATCCGCCAGCCGCCCCAAGACCAAATGGTGGTTTAGTGGTCGCGGTTATCCGGATGATGTTCGACGTGCTGGTTTAGGGGCCCTCAGGCTGTTACGGAGCCGTTACGTGTATCGGTAAGGGTGACCTCAAGTTGGGGGAGTCCGTCGATGCCACAAATCAGTGAATCACCGGCGAGCACAGTAGAAACGCCCCCGGGTGTGCCCGTATAAATCAGATCGCCTGGTGCGAGGGCGAAAAAGTGGGACAGCCGATTGATAATCTCGGCAACATTCCAAGTCATCTGATTGAGTCGAGATGACTGACGCATTTCTCCATTGACCTTGAGCCATATGGTGGCATCTGCGGCTAGCGTCTTATTTGTCATCGGCACAATGGCTGAAATGGGCGCCCCGTGATCCATGCCTTTCCCTAGTTCCCAGGGGTGCTGCTTTTCACGCGCGAGGGTTTGTAAATCGCGACGTGTGAAATCAATGCCTGTGGCGTAACCATAGACATGCGTTAGCGCATCTGATTCGGGGATGTCACTGCCCCCCTTGCCGATCGCTACGACTAATTCGACTTCGTGTTGCAGATTGTTGGTTGCAGGAGGGAACGGCACATCGCCACCCCTGGGCACCACCGCATCACGAGGCTTGGAAAAGAAAAAAGGCGGTTCACGATTTGGATCAGAACCCATTTCACGCGCGTGCTCTGCGTAGTTACGACCAACGCAGTAAATGCGACGAACGGGAAACTTTATGGCTGACCCCACAACAGGGATCAGTGTTTCAGCAGGTGGTGTAAACGTGTAGTGGGTCATGATTAGTTCTTCTCAATCATCAGTTTGAGATCGTGAGCAACATCGGCAGCGGACATTTCGTGGGGAACAGTCAATCGCAAACGGCCTGTTTGATCGATGACGAAGCTGTTGGTGGTATGGTCAATCGTATAGACTAGTGCAGAATCAGGTAAAGGTGTTTTTTGCCAGAAAATTTTGTACTGTTTGGCAACCTTGTTGGTTTCTTCTGTAGACCCCGTCAGGGCGATAAACCGTGGGTCAAAAGCATCCATATAGGTTTTAAGTGCCGCAGGCGTGTCCCGCTCCGGGTCTAACGTTACAAAAAGCACGGCAACCTGGTCGGCTTGGGGCCCCAGTTGACGCATCACTTCAGCTTGGCGGGCCAGGTGCGTTGGGCAAATGTCCGGGCAATGAGTAAAGCCGAAGAAAAGGCTCACGACCTTGCCTTTGAAGTCGCTCAGAGAACGCGGTGTGCCATATTGATCAGTCAGTGTAAAAGCGGGCGCTACAGGACTATCGGGTACGGGTTTGGCTTTAAAGGGGGGAGGGCTAGAACACGCGATTAAAATCCAGGCAGACAGCAAGGCAAGTAGATAGGGTTTTAAACGATTCATGATTTACAGCCTTTTGGACTTGGCGGTTTCGGTAGAGCGCACGGCAATCAACGCCGCTTCGGCCGCAACCAGAAGCAGAAAGGTGCCCCAGTGTTGCAGTTGCATTTGCCAGAGCATCAGCCCGAAGAGAATAACGATGAGTGCTGTAATCGGATTTATACGTTTCATAAGAATGTGTGCAACGCAGCAATTAATTGTCTGGATAATCTTGTAAGTTTAATAGTAAAGTGCAGCTAAGACGTGCCGTAGCATGGCCGTCGTAAAAGAACACGGTTCAACCCCGCGGTAATCAAAGGAGACAGCAGTATGGGCAGTCCTATCATCCTCAAGGTCAGTTCACTGGAAAAAGGTGCAGGCTTTCATTTGCCGACCAGCCAGGCAGACATCGTGACACCAGATTCGCCAGCCATTGAAGTCATGACCGATCTGAAGCAGATTGTTGCGGCCACGGTAGGGTCGGATGTGTTGCTGAGCCATGCGAACCACCTGATGATATCGCGCGGTGTGCGTTCTTTGCTCGTTACGGATAGCAAGGGTGATGTTGTTGGATTGTTGACTGCCACCGATGTGTTGGGTGAAAAACCGATGCAGTGTGTGCAGAAGCAAGGCCTAAAGCATGGCGAAATTACCGTTAAAGATGTGATGACGCCACAGAACGATATTGAAGTTCTGACGCTCAAACAGATTGCACAAGCCAAGGTGCTGGATGTGATTGAAACCCTGAAGGTGCACAATCGCAATCATGCGCTTGTGGTGGATGCTGATCCGTTGACCGATCGTCAGATGGTGCGCGGCATCTTCTCCGCATCGCAAATTGCCCGTCAGCTTGGCGTGGCAACACAGATTCATTCAGTGGCAAAAACCTTTGCCCAGATCGAAGCTGTGCTCGCCAGCTAAAGTAGAAAAAGTGTCAATCCAAGGCCACGGGAAACCGTGGCCTTTTTGTTGAGCGGCGTGCCACAATGTAAAGATGAGTACAAAAAACAGCCACAACCTCGCAAGGTTCCTGAAAAATCGGCTTAAAGAAGAGCATTTGGCCTGGCGTATCCTGTTTCGGGAGGAATGGGTATCTTTGTTGGTGTTGTTCTGTGGCCTCGTGCTTCTGGTTCTGTTTACACGGCCGGTGCCGCCCGGCGATGTGACGCTGGCTGTAGGACAGCCCGGCTCAACGTATGAACTTATAGGAAAACGCTACCAGGAGATTTTTGCGCGTGAAGGCGTGACGCTGAAGCTGGTGCATACAAAGGGGTCGCAAGAAAGCCTGGCAGAGGCGGCCGATGGTAAGTCTCCGGTTAACGCCGGATTGTTGCTGGGGGGGATTGCCCACAAAGGTGAGTATCCAGAGCTTTATTCTCTAGGTAGCGTTGATTATCTGCCGCTGTGGCTGTTTTATCGGGGCCCGGTACTGAAAGGTCAAGATGCGTTGGGGTACCTCAAAGGAAAGCCCATCGCCATCGGTTTGGAGGGGAGCGGTACAGAACTCTTGCTCAAGAAAATGCTGGCGATGCGGGGTATTCATCTGCGTGAAGACGATGCCAATTTTCGCCGGCTGCCGCACGCGGAAGCGGTGCAGCAACTGCTGGATGGGCAAATTGCAGCCATGGCCATCGTCGATGGATTTGATTCGCCGACGATTCAGAATTTGCTCGCGCATCCTGAACTCAAGATTTTTGATTTTGCTTACGCTGCGGCTTACGTAAAACGGATGCCTTATCTGGATACTGTGGTGATTCCGCGGGGCTCCCTGGATCTAACTAAGCTAGACCCGCCAGACGATATTCATATGATCGCCTCTACCGTGACGTTGTTGGTTGAGAAAAACATGCATCCGGCGATTCAACAGCTCTTTTTAGCGGCAACCAATGAAATCGGCGATGAAAACAATTTGTTCTTCGGTAAAGGCGATACATTCCCTGCTTATATCGACCGAAGTATCCCATTGAGTCCGATTGCCAAGCGTTATTACGACAAGGGGGAGCCATGGCTTGCCGGCCTGATGCCATTCTGGATTGTGAGCTATGTGGATCGCATGTGGTTGCTGGCGCTTGGGGTTCTGGCGGTTGTATTACCGTTTTTCCGACTGGTGCCCAATTATCGTTTGTTCCGCTCGCGGATGCTGATTTCAGATGCCTATGACGAAATCAAAGTGGTTGAGCAGCGTATGTATGAGGCAAAGCACGTGGCGGAATTACGTTATTTGCTGGAGCGGCTTGATCAGCTGGAGGCGGAAATCGGTGACTTCTGGATTTCTTCGGATGAGACTAATCGTTTCTTCACGATGAAGAGTGCGCTGGAGCTAGTTCGCCGGGAGATTGTGCTACGGATCAAGCACCTTGAGGCGCAAGACTAGTTGTTGAACTGCAGCGGTGAATCGCAGTTATCGCAGTCTTCTTCCAGTTCGCCACCCATAGCGCAGTCAACGGTGCTGCCTTGAACCGCATTGGCCGAAATCGGCACGATCTGTACTTTAACGACGCCATCTCGCACCATGTCGAGATATTTGGCAGCGCTATGCGAGACATCGATCACGCGGGCGCGGTGCTTTGGATGCATCCGATCGTTGACTTTGACGACAACGCAGAGATTGGTATCCGGACGCTTCACCATCACCAAAGAACCGAGGGGCAGCAAATTACTCGCGGCCGTAAACAGTTTGTTGTTAAAAATTTCGCCGGTGGCTGTTTTTCGCCCTTGAAACTTGGCACCGTAAAAACTGGCTTTGCCGCGTAGGCCTTTGGATTCGATGGTTACTGCGGGTGCTTCATCGGGAGGTGCAAGGGTCACCCGGCTACGTTTTATGGATGTGCCCTGTTGTAAGCTCTGGCTCGATTTACTCTTCGTTTCACGTTTGGTTTTCGCGGGTGCTTCTGTTTCCGTGGTTTCAAGAGCGCTCGAACTTCCCTCTGCGGCAGACGCAACTCCGAAAAACAGCATGCACATCAGTATGGCCAGGCAGCCTCTGACCCGGTTGGCATTGCTGTTGTTTTTGGAGAGGCAAAGAGACATCCGCAGCCTTTGGCGTTAAGAAACAGGTACATTATCCACATTTCGTGTTTTGGAACGCCAGCTCTATGAGTAAGTCCCCCCTTCTATGTCTTTGTTTCTCATTGGTCTCCGGCCTCGTTTGCGCTCAGGATGGCATGGGTGATGGCAATGCGTATGACAGTGGTGCTGGCTCGTACCAGAATCTTGGTGGCAACACCTACGCGCCTGGTGGTGGCACCTATCAGCAAGACGGCAACACGATTCAGAGTGATACCGGCACGACCTATCAGACAGAGGGCGGTTTGGTGTTGGGGACCGATGGCAGTGAATATCAGACAACCGGAAATACCACCTATAACTTTGACGGCACCAGCTGTTTGAATAGCGGTAGCGCAACGAACTGCGACTAAAAAATATTTTTAATGCAAAACGAGAGGCTCATCTGGTGAGACTCTCGACCCCTAAGATGACTCCATGCCCGAAACCAAGGGTGATATATAAGGAGCATCAACATGAAAAACCTGTTCGTCTGGATCGTTCTTGTCTCTACTGCTGCTCTGGGCGTTGCCGTTGCGCAACCCAACCACGAAAACGGGTATCTCGTTCAGGGTGAGATTCAACGGCCGTATCAAAGTATTGCTTAATTACCCTAGGGTTTGGTTAGAATAGCTTTACCGTAATGCCCAAAGGAGTGCGCATGTCGTTTTCGAAAAAGCCGGGGATGCCGTCCCGTTTGCTCGTAGGCTTGGTATCGGTTGCGTTGGCGATGCCAGCGATGGTGCCTGCGGCCTATGCGCAGGGCAGCCAGCAGTCAGAGTCTGCCCAATTAAGCCAGGCGCAGCTGTCTGCATTGGTGGCGCCTATTGCCCTGTATCCAGATTCGCTGGTGTCCCAAGTGCTGATGGCATCGACGTACCCGCTGGAAGTGGCCGAAGCCTCTAACTGGCAAAAAGCGAATAGCCGTTTGAAGGGTGATTCACTGAACCAGGCGCTGCAACAGCAGAATTGGGACGCGAGTGTTAAGTCCCTAGTGTCGTTCCCGCCCGTGCTTAATATGATGGGCTCGGAGTTGAGTTGGACGCAGAACCTAGGTAATGCAGTGTTGGCTCAGCAGTCTGACGTGATGAATGCCATTCAGGGTTTGCGCGCCAAAGCGCAGCAATCGGGTGCGTTGCAGTCGAATTCTCAACAAACGGTATCGGGTGGTGGCAGTGCCCCGATCGTTATTCAGCCGGCCAATCCGCAGGTGGTTTATGTGCCTTCATATAACCCATCAGTCGTTTACGGCGGCTGGCCGTATCCGGCTTATCCACCGTATGCGTATTACCCGCCGGGCTATGTGGCCGGTACGGCGTTGCTCTCATTTGGCGTTGGCATGGCTGTGGGTGCCGCGTTGTGGGGTGGTTGTCACTGGGGCGGCGGCGGTTGGGGCGGTGGCAATTCGCTGACCGTGAACAACAATAACTTCAATAACTTTAATCGCAATACCAATAATAATTGGCAGGGCGGTAATCGCAGTGGTTCGAGCAATTGGCAGGCAGATCAACAACGCCGTAATGCCAATATGTCGGGCGCAGGTGGCGGTGCCAACCGCGATGCGCAACGCGATCAACTGCGCCAGTCTATGCAGCGCGATGGCATGAGTGGTGGTGATCGTGTGGGTGGCACTGGTGAGCGCTCCGGCGGCGATCGTATGAGCGGCGGTGGCGACCGCATGAGCGGTGAACGTTCTGGGAGCTCTCGCGATAGTAGCTTTGGCCGAGATCCGGGCGGCTTCGGTGATACCCATGGTGCCCGTTTTGATAGCGGAAAGAGTTTTGGCGGCGGTGGTAGTAGCAGAAGCTTCGGTGGGGGGGGTAGAAGCTTTGGCGGCGGCGGTGGTGGCCACTTTGGTGGTGGGCGTCGCTAAGCTGCGGCCTATTCCGATTTAATTATTGAGAGATTAAGGAAAAATCATGAAAAAACTGATCGTTGCGGCTTCGATGGCCACTATGGCGTTGGGTCTATCCACGGGTGCACAGGCGGCTAATGCTATTAGTACTGAAGAACTGATGAGCTACTGTAAAAGCGCTGATAGCAGCTCGTTTGTGACCTGTGAAATTTACGGTCAAGCGGTATATGACACCTATCTGGTGACCCGTCATCCGAAATACGCGTCGAACACCATCTGCGTTAAGCAGCCGGCACAACCGCGTAAAGAGGTCATTCAGGAGTATGTTGCCTGGGTCGATGCCAATCCTAAGCAAGCTAAAGCGCCAGCTGCCGAAACCATTTTGCGTTTCCTGACGAGCAAGTACCCTTGCGGTAAAGCAGCTAAGTAATATGGATGTGAAGGCGCCGGCTTAGGCCGGCGCTTTTTTATTCCCCCGGGAAGCGGAAATAAGTCGTTTGTAGTTTGCCGGGTGTGACGCTGATTTTTTGTGTGAGCGTGTGGCCGTTTTTCTGAGCTTTGACACTGTAGGTGCCGGCAGGCAGATTGGCCAAAAGCACAGGGCCTTCACTGGTTGTAAGCAGTACGCCTGTGCCGTTGGCATCGATGATGGTAATGCGAATATCGCTGAGATAAGTACCTGATTGGCCAACGAGGAATAGTTTGAGGTCGAACTCTTTTTCTCTGGCGGTGAGTTGCGCCATAGAGTCATCGCCAACACCGCCAGATATAAATGGAGCGGTGCTTGTGGTTGCTGAGGCGTTTTGCGCAGCTTCTTGAGCCCATGCAGGGCTAAGAAGTAATGAGCAGAGTAGCGGGATCAAGAAATGACGATGGCTCATGGCGCTTCCTTGGTTAGTTGTTTAGGCAACGTGAGCCGACGGGCAGGTTATTAGGCATTCCCCACGCATTATCAGGAAGATTGGCATAACGGCCCGAATAGCTTTGGCGTTGTGTGTTGAATGCCTTGATGCTGCCATCGGCATTGAAGTCGACAATCCAGAAGTAGTTGTAGTTGTGATCAGGCCAGGTTGTGGGAGCTTGATCCAGTTTTAATAGTTGACGCAGCGTGACTGCCTCGCCGGGATAGCGCGATTCCAATGCAGTGCTCGCTATATGAAAATGCTCCCAGACCATGAGTACTTGTTTGCCCGTATATTTGGGGTTATTCATCAGGTCGTGAACAGCCAGCCGATTCTGATGGTTGATCTCTGCTTCTAGCTGTGCCGCTGATAGATCAGCGTTGGGCAAAGCCAGGTAGCTTGTTGTGGGCATGTCCCGTGAGTGAGCTGTAGGTTCAGCCGTTTCTGACGTGTGAATAGTGAGCGTCATAATTGCGGCTGGAGGCTCGTTGGGAAAGAGCGAAGCTGATGCGTGCGCTCCAAGGTATTGATCGCTGAGTGCCTGAGCACGATCAAGGCCTGTTTGGCAAAGGTTCCAAGTGTTTAGCTTTTCTCCGTGCCGAACAATCACCAGGCGTTCTGGTGCGGCTAGGCTTGGCACACTGATGAGACAAGTCACCAGTGTGAGCAGCGTAGTCCGCATCCGCCGGAAAGACATGTCGGGTTTTAATTGCCTGCCATGCCTGCGGCAACACGTACAGCGGTGGTTACCCAATTGATAGCCAGTTTCTGGAAGGCCTCTGGCGAGCTGGATTCCATGCGGAAGGTTTCGCCCGACATCACGTAGACGCCTTCGCCCAGAATTTTGCCGCTGACGCTATCACGCATTTTGGCTTCAACAACCAGCGAAGGGGTCTTTGAGTCGACGCCAGTCGCCTTTTGTGCGGCGAATAGCACGGCAGACACAGGAATGACGTTCCATGGTTTAAAGCCATCGCCTTCGATTTCGGCGCCGGTAATGGCCACGCTCAGGCGGGCAATGCCAGGGCCCGGTTTATCAACCACATTAAAGCGCTTAGCTGCTTTTTCTTTGAGTTCGCTGTCGATCAGCATGCGGGTCTGATAAATGGTTTCTTCGCTCAAACCTTTTTTGCCTTCATTCTTGAGGGCGGTTTGAAACAGAATAACCGGGTCGATCATCACGCCTTTCCAGTCGCTGCGATTGAAATTAGGACTGATATAACGATAGACCTTAACGCCAGGCGCCGGGCTATCGACTTCCGCAAGACGGTTGTATTCGGTCGATGTGAGGAATCCGGATTTCTGTGACTGTGTTAGACCGCCACCGCCGCAGGCTACGAGCGCTAAAGCGGCTGCAGAAGTGACGGCAATTGTGCACATACGACCAAATAGATTGGATTGGTGTTGCTGGGTATTCATGGTGAGACTCCGTTTGAGCGGTTTGAAAGATTCCACTGCCTAGACTAAAGCGAAGCGGCGGCTATGTCTAGCGGGGCTTGGAATATTTTTGTGGGGTGCGACGGTTTGTGTCATCCGGCTGGAATCTGGGGCGTTATCGGCACTAGGCGTTTTAACTTTTATAGAGGAGTGCGCCATGAAGAAAATGGTTTTATTGCTGTCGATTGCTTTATTGTCCGCAGTTGCTCAGCCTGCGCTGGCCGATGGCCGGGGCCATCATCATGGCTGCAGGGGTTATGGGTGGCTACCCCTTGATCTGGCGTTGTAGCGTTTGGTAGTCAATTTTGCCTGTCCGCAAGACCGGTAATTCAGCCATGTGGATTAATTCACGCGGCAAGTAGGTGTTGGGAATGCGGGACTCTGCAAAATACGACCGAACGGCTTCTAGCGTGAGGTCGGGATTATTGGTGTACAGGCGGATCAAGGTTTTGGCTTGTTCATCTGACTCGATGGCTATGGCGGCATGATGAAAGTCGGGCGAAAGCTTGGAGATTTCATCTTCGATGTAGCCCAGAGAAATCATTTCTCCCGCAATCTTGGTAAAACGCTTTTTGCGACCCTTGATGGCAAGGAACCCGTCTTCGTCTACGGTAACGATGTCGCCTGTGTCATACCAGCCATCGTTGAGGGATGAGCGATCTTCCATCAGGTCGTGTAAATAGGACTTCATGAGATTGCCGCCGCGCACATGGAGTACGCCGCCCTCTGTGATGCCCTCATGAGGCTCGATACGATATTCGATATGCGGCAGAATTCGCCCGACGCTGCCATGGCGTGAGGCCCCTGGCACGTTGACAGCAATCACAGGTCCAGCCTCTGTGGCACCATACCCTTCGAGCATGGTGATATTGAGCGATTCATACAGTTCACGTGTGCGCGGTTTTAGCCGTTCTGCACCGGAAACGACAAATCGTAGCGAGGCAAGGTCAGCTGAGTTTGCCACTTTAAACATTTGGGCTAGAAAGGTGTCGGTCGAAAGAAGAACGGTTGCCTGATGTTTGTGAATGAGCTGAAGGTTTTCTTTATGGCGCAGCGGTGACAAACCGATAATTGTTTTCATGCCATTTAACAGAGGCAATAGAACGCCAGCAGTGAGGCCGAAAGCATGAAAGTGCGGTAGCGCGCTAAACATCACTTCGTGTTTGCTGATCGGAAAAGCTTCGAGGATCTGGCTGCAGTTGGTGAGTAGGTTCCGGTGCGAGAGAACAACGGCCTTGGGGTCTGCCTCACTGCCGGATGTAAAAAGTATCACCGCAGCATCATCAGGCTGGCTGCGTTCTGTTTTTAAGCGTTTCAGTTTAACGCGGAGGGCACCGCTCAGCTTCGCCAGCCGGCCAATTTTTTTGGCGATATTTTCCAGAAAAACAGTCTGTATGCCGAGCGCAGCTAATTGATCGGGTAGATCATTCAACCCGCATTTATCGAGAAATTGATGCGAAGTCAGAACAACATCAAGATGACCCCGTTCACAGCAGCGAAGCAACGTAGGCACCGGAAAGGTGTAATTGAGAATGACTGCAGTTTTGTGGGCAAAGTTGCAACCCATTGTGGCAACGACGCCAGCCACACTGTTGGGCAGCAAACAGCCTACATGCCGACGGTGCGTCAGCGCCTCTATGCGACGTGAGAGTACCGCACAGCCGATAATCAGGCGATTAAAGGTCAGCGATCTGCCCAGCTCGTCATAAATAATAGGCTGTCGACTTCTATTGGCAGTGGCTGCCATCAAGAGGCGCTTCGGAATCGTGTTGTTAGCGGGCATGATGAACCCCTTTGTTTATATTTCGATCAGTGTGCCATGCGTGGGGAAGAAGATGGCGGTACGTATAGGCAAGCCTTCTTTGGCAAACAGTGCGGCATAGCGTTCCAGTTGCGGCTTATAACTGAGCGCCTTACTTTCGAGTTGCTGATCAGCGGGTACGTCAGAATCTATGATGCGCAATGTTTTATAGTCGATAATCCAGCGCTCACCATCGCTAATGAACGTACGGTCAATCACATGATGGTTAAAGGTTTGTGTAACGTCGGGTTGGAGGCTGCTCATGGGGACTTCGCAACCAGCTTCCTCCTGAGGGCCGAGCAACCAGCGTCCCTGTTCGCTGTTCAGCGCGCCTAAAAGCGCTTCTTCAACAAGCTTGGCCGCATCGCGGCAGGTAATGGATTCATGCCCATCGCTGGCTAAGCATTGTTCAAAGTAGGGTAAAAGTTGGGAAATGCGTTCGCTCGGCCAAGCCATTAGCCCATCGTTGGCAATCGCTTCAAGGTAGCGATGCGTGAGCGTACCAACCGCCATGTCGATCGTATGATTTTCTGTAGCACCTGATGGATCGAGGGATGGAAACGATTCAGGGATATTAGCGATCGTCGTGGGTTCGATTAAGTAGTCATTGCGCAGCCGGATCAAGCGCGGGACAAACTGTCCGGAATCGATTGTGTTGGCAGGAGCGGTACGCTCCGCAGAATGTGCCGCCGCTAAAAAATGGCTTTCTAGTGCAGGCCATAGGGGCGCAAGTAAAGAACTGGTAGCCGGAGCCTTCAGGGCGTTGGTGGTTTCACCTTTAGGGTCGCGATAGGCCACACCCAGTAGATGCAGGCAACGTTCTGCCCGGGTGACGGCAACATAAAGTACACGCTGTGCTTCGTTCAGACTCCGGATTTTTTCCAGATTGCGTAACAGGTCATAGGCTGAGGGTGTATCTGTTGGCGGTGCGCCCGCTGGTGGCACAGGGGCAACAACAAGGTGTTCATGATCATCGTCGAGGAGCACGGTATCCCAGATGATTAAAGCCTTGTCGTCAGAGGGGAGTCGTTTGTGCAAGCCCGGCAGAATGACAGTATCGAATTGCAAGCCCTTGGATTTGTGCACGGTCATTAATTGCACATGCTGACTATCAAAAGAGGCATCCGGGGCGGCAAACAGGCGACCAAGCCCATCGTCAAGGCGAGACAGGTCTAGCGTGCCATGGACATCCAGTTTGTCGAGTAGCTGCAGGAATGCTTGAACATCAGCGGCATCATTTGGCGTGTTGAGACACTGCGGTCCGCCTAATGCAAGCCAGACACCCTCTACCCAGCGACGTGAACGTTGCAGGCTGCGTGCCTTATAAGCTTCGGAGATCAAAAGACGAACCCGACGGAGCCTGAGCTGGCCATCGGTCGATAGTCGGTCAATCAGCGGCTCATCTTGCATGAGAGACCAAATGGTTTGCTCATGATCGTGTGCGGCAAGTTGATGTAGATCGGCCAGTGAGAGGCCGCACCAGGGCGCGCGAAGTATGGCGAGCCAATTAATACGATCGGCTTGATGGTGTAACGCACGGGTTAGGGCAACCAGGTCTTGAACTGACTGACGTGCAGCAAGAGCGTCGATCTCAACGGCTTGAAATGCGATACGCGGCTCTTGAGCCTGTAAAAGATCGACCAGGGCATCAAGATGGCTGCGGGCACGGACCAGAACGGCAATCTGAGCATCGGGTGCTTCTGAACGCGACTCCCGTATCAGACGGACAATCGTTTCAGCTTCTTGTTGGTCGGCTAGGTAGCGGGGTGTTTTTTCATCGGTCTCCGGGTCACGGTCTCCGCTGATAATGGGGTGAATGCGAACGCTAGGCTGATTTAAAAGGGGTTTGTGAGCGACCGCGGGGCTAAAACGAACCGCGCCCCGCGTGGCATCATCTTTTTCTGCAAAAACAGAAGCAAAGGTTTGGTTAACCCAATCGACAATATTTTTGACGGATCGATTGTTCTGATAAAGCTGCAGAGGCGATGGTTGGATGGGGCCGATGCCATTCTGGCGTACGCGTATAAACAGACCGACATCCGCTTTACGGAAGCGGTAAATTGATTGCATCGGGTCGCCAACCAGAAAAAGCGTTTGACCGCTATCAGCACTCCAGCCAGAGGTGAGCATTTCAAGAAGCGCAACTTGGCTAGGACTGGTGTCCTGGAATTCGTCAACGAGTAAATGGCGAACCTGATAGTCCAGTTGCTGTGCAAGATCGGTAGGGTTGTCCGGTTCACCAAGAGCGAGCAATGCGCGTCGCGCTATTTCTGTATGGTCAACGGTTTTTTCCTGTATAAAACCAAGCCATAGATTGCCATAGGCCAGATGAAGCAGTCGAGCTAGATCCTGAACGATCATCGCTTCAGCATCCCCGAGTTGTGGATCCGGCAATTCCCGAATGCGAGCGAGTGAATCAACCAATTTTGCTGCATCAAGGATGGCGAGTGCATCCTTAAGAGTCTGCTTTTGCGCCTTGTTTTCTTTACCGGCCAGATTGATGGGGCTGCGATAATCTTTACGTAATTTGTTTTCCGACGTTAAAAAAAGTTCGGCAAAAGCACGCCAAGAAGGTAGCGCACCGGCATCTGCAGGTAATGCATCATCCCAGTCGGCCAGCAAATGAATGGGCGATTCGGGACTATTGCTTGCTGCATGTCGCGCGGCACTCATGACGTCTGAGGTAAAGACGCGGCTAAGCGCGGCAGCAATCACCGAAAGTTCCTCGTTGATGAGTCGTCCAAGAGCATGGGTAACGGCTGATTGGAGCTGCTGGCTCTGTCCAACATGTATGTAACGTTGCCACTGATCTCGCCGTTCTAGCATGGCAACCAGCATAGTCTGGAGGCGACCTGCGTCATTGTCGAAATAAGCAAGCACCCGTTCCACCGTGTTTCGATCCGCTTCGTCCGCTGCGGATTCTAGAAGTGCGAGCGTATTGCGAGCGGCCTCTTCATATAACGGCTTGCATTCAGTGCTTAATCCTGGCTGCGTACCAAAGCGTGTGAGCAGCGGCATTTGACGCACCAGGCTCATGGACAGGGCATCCAGTGTCATTACCCGTAAACGTCCTGGCTGATCGAGCAACTGCCACGCACGAAGGTTGTTTTGCTTCAAAACATCTAAGGCCAGCGCATGGGTCTTTTGCTTGTGAGGCAGTGCGTCATCAGAGAGCGGCCGTGTGGCAGCACGGAGGCTGGCCATAATTCGATCCCGCATTTCTGCGGCGGCTTTGCGCGTAAAGGTGAGCGCAACAACTTCTTCGGGTTCGTTGACGCGTGCCAGCAATACAAGAAAGCGTTGCGACAGCAGTTCAGTTTTGCCTGCGCCTGCGGGGGCATCGACAATAAACGAATGATTTGGGTCAAGCGCTTTCTGCCGCGCAGCAGCGTCAGCGTGTAGTTGTTCTTGTTCGAACATGCTGCTGGCGGGTGAATACTTGGCGCTGTTCATGCGTGGGCCTCCGGCAAATCAAGTGCATGCACAGAAGACTTAAACTGGCGATCGCGTTCCGCTAGCCGTAACAAAGGACGTACGTTGCAATAAAGCAGGTCACTTTCGTCGGTGAAAGATACGCTCGCATTCCCCTGGCACACTTCTCCGGCTATTGCGTAAATGGCTTTATGCCAGTGCACTAAGACGCTAGCCCAATCAGGAAATGAGGTCGGATTGAACACTCTGCGTACCCGAAAGCTTTGAAGGTCTTCGACACCCGGCAAAAGTTTTTCTCCGTCACCAATCCCTTTGAAGGCGATTTTGCTCAGGTGAACTTGTCCGAATGCCACGCCTGCAACGTCACCTTCGCTCGGTGTGGCAATGGCGGCGTAAATTGGCAGTTGGGGCTCCGTAAGACGGGTGCTGGCCCAATTGCGGGTGTCAATGTTGGCCCCGGTTTTATAGTCAATAATGAGCAACCGGCCATCGGCAAGCTGGTCAATACGGTCTATAAACATCCGTACTTCAATGCCGCCAATATTGTGTTTGAACTCATGTTCACGATGAAGCACAGTGAAGGGCTTGTCACGCGCGGCTTCCATCTCTAGCCATCGGGTCAGTAAGCGCTGCAGGCGGCTGCGCTCTAACGCCTGCTGGCGCGGTTTAAGGGGCTCGTGTTTCTTGTTGGTGTTATAGGCGGTGAGGACCTGATCGATAGCCTGGCCAATGGCTGCAGTTAGGCCATTGGCCATGAGCGTTTTTAAACCCGCATGATCTTTGGTGTTCGTCCAAAATATCTCGAGTGCATCATGAACCAGCGTACCCCGTTGTCGGGCATCAAGACCTTCAACCGGTGTTTCAAGCGGCACTGCGCCAAGCCTGTACTGGTAGTAACCCCATGCCGGGCAAATTGCCTGCGCTTTTAGGAGCCAAGTGCCGCCACGGACATGGGATCCCGGATTGACAGCCGGTGCCTGAGCGTCTTCGATGGCCTCTAGCATGAGGTTTGGTGCGTTCTTTATGGCAGTTAACCACGGTAAAACATCGGCCGTAGGCGATGGTGTGATCGGGATCTGTGCGATCAGCGCACTGGGTTGAAGCTCAGTGTCGCCATCCATGTGCGGCGAACTCACAACTATTTCGGGCGCGCTGCGCAGCAACCGGCTCTGGATGCGTTGCGCAAAATCGAGCTGGACGTTCGCACAGGCGTTGGGCGCGCGCTGCTGGCGTTGAGCGGCAACCGCAAGCAATGGGTTAGGGTGGGCTGCTGGCGGCCAATTCGTTTCGGTTAATCCGGCAAACCAGAGTGCATCAAAATCAATCCCCGTTGATTCGAGTACGCCTAAGATTTGTATGGGGGGATTGCCTCTGGTTTTAGGTTGGAAGAGGCGCTCATTACAAAGTTGACTGAGTAGTTTGATCGTGTTCTTAAAAGTGAGCTTGCCCGTAATTTGATCAATTCGGGATAGTTCATCCAATGCCTCGGTGAAAGCCTGACGGGTTTGGAACTCAATGCTGTTGAGATTGCCTTCGGCGAGCCATCCTGTTTTCGCAAGAAGGCCTTCTAGGCTAGATCGCCATGCTGAAGGCAAACGACTGTTTTGGGCGTCTTTAGCTACTTGGGCCAGGGCATGAAGATGTTGACGCAAGGCAGGTGCGAGCAATTGATGCTCGTCTAAAAACCAAGCGGCAAAGTTGTTGTAGCGACTGAGTGGGGCCTTGAGTGAA
>JBDLTI010000005.1:0-60878 GCA_039805865.1 Pseudomonadota bacterium
ATGGCGATGAGGTTCGCCATAGACAGGAACATCGCCGCCGCCCACAACTGCCAGCCGGTCAGGGGCTGCAGCGTCTTTTCAGCCAGGGACATCAGTCCGCCCGGGTATCCACGCGGACGCGCATCGAAACACCCACGCTCAGCGGGTTCTCAGCCAACTCTTCCGGTTTCAGGCTAATGCGTACTGGCACACGCTGTACCACTTTGATCCAGTTACCCGTTGCGTTCTGCGCCGGAATCGTTGCAAACGCCGCCCCCGTGCCACCGGAGAAGCCGTCCACGACCCCGTGATAGATCACGCGGCTGCCATAGAGATCCGAGGTGAGGCGCACAGGCTGACCCAACTGGATCTTCTCCAGTTCGCTTTCTTTGAAATTCGCATCCACATGCAACTTGTGCAGCGGCACGATCACCATGAGCGGTGTGCCGGCTCGGACACGCTGACCTAACTGCACCTGGCGCTTGGCCACCACACCGTCGATCGGTGATTTTATGGTGGTGCGCTCAAGATTGAGTGCCGCCTCACGAAAATTGGCGCTGGTCAGTGCCAGATCGTTTTCCGAACGGGTGAGCTCATCGGCCGACACCGAGCCGGAGGCAGACAACGCCTTGCGGCGGTCATAGTCGATTTTGGCACGATCATAATTGGCCTTGGCTTTGTCGTAAGCGACCTGCATATCACGCGGATCGATTTCAGCGAGGATATCGCCCACCTTAACGCTATTAGTATCCACCACGCGGACCGCCGAGATGGTGCCATCCACTTCCGGCGTTACCTGGGCAATTTCGGTAGCGGTATAAGCATTGTCGGTGCTGACATAGCGTGAACCGTAAAACCCCCAGTACAAGCCAAAGGCAATCGTGCATAAGGCCAGCACACCACCAAGGATGGAGAAGGCTTTTTTACGCTCAGCCAGCTTGTTAACAATCTGTTGTTTACGGCTCATCGGGGAAACTCCTCACTCTTTTTACCTTGCTGACGATCTGCACCAGCATCCGTCTGATATCCACCACCCAACGCCTTGGTGAGTGCCACATCGAGAATAAAGGCACGGGTCCGCACATCGGTCTGCACACGCCAGCTACTCAGCAATTCATCTTCGGCAATCAGGACATCCAGATAATTAGCCAGTCCCCCTTTGTAGCGGTTAGCGGCAACGGTCAGACCCTGGGTCTGCGCTGCAACGCTTTGATCGGCCAGACGTACCTGCTTATTTAGTTGCTGCAAACCGGCTGCCACATCTGCCACTTCATTCAGCGCCTGAATCAGCGTCTTTTCATAATTGGCGACATTTTCATCGTAATCAGCGCGCGCTACATTCAAATCTGCGCGTAGCTTACCGCCCAGGAAGATGGGCAGATAAATTGCTGGCCCGGCATTGCTCATATATGAGCCCGACTCGATGAGCTTATTGATACCCAACGACTGGCCTCCGACAAACGCCACGATGTTGACGTTAGGATAAAAGGCGGCCTTACGTTGCTCTATCCGGTTTTGCGAGGCTTCGGCCTGCCAACGCGTCGCGACGATATCCGGACGGCGGCCAACGAGATTGATGCCGATATCCGGTGGCAACGCATACGTTGTTGCCATCAGTGTTTTAGGGGGCGCAATCTGCAATCCGCGATCCGGGCCGGCACCTACCAGGGCAGCAAGGCGATTGCGGGTTTCTGCAATGCGCACATCAATCTGCACCAGATCATTTTCTGCCAGATGTTTTTTACCCTCGGCCTGGCTGACAGCACCGGTGTTTTCCAAACCCTGCTTCTGACGTTCGGCAAAAAGCGCCCAGGTCTTGGTGCGAATATCCAGCGCTTTTTCTGCGGTTGCCCGGTCGGCCATTAAACGGGCCAAGTCGGCATAACTGCGCGCAATGGCCGTTGTCAGTATCAAACGCGCCTGCGCCACATCGGCACGCCGAGCCTGGCTTTCGGAGACGGCCGCCGCCAGTGCGGCCCGGTTCTTACCCCAGAAATCAATTTCCCAGTTGAAATTGAGCGTCGCCTGCCCGTAGGAATACCAGCCCTGCGGCGTATAGGGCGCTGGCACGATGTAATTGGTACTGACTTCCTGACCGAAGACCGTGCCATTGGCGCTGAGCTGCGGATAAAGTACGGAACCCACCGATTGCGACTGGGCTTCCGAACGGCGCAATCGCGCTTGGGCTGCTTTCAGATCCGGCGAGTCCGCCAAGCCTTCTGCGATCAGCTGGTTAAGCTGTGGATCGTTATATTTTTCCCACCAGCGGTCATTCGGCCAGGCTGATTCCGGGGCTTTCAGGCTTTGCGTGCTCACCAGACTTTCCGGTGCTTTGGCATCGGCCAGCGGCCCGAGTTCCGGCATTGGCGCACAGCCGCTGATCGTTCCCAGCAACAATAGCGACGCATAAAGGGGATGTAGGCGTATCTGCATCATTGTTCGGCAATCTTGCGCAACATTAGGGTGGTTGCCTGAATATCTTTCTTAGGCATCAATGATCGGATCCAGGCACCGGTCATGTCTGAGAGTTCCTGCATCGCCTGCGCAATACAGGTGATACCTGTTGTTGTCAGTCGCACCGGTTTAACGCGATTATCTTCACGCGCCACAAAGCGCTTGACAAAGCCCTTCTCTTCCAGCAAATGAATCACCTTGGTCAGCCCACCGGAAGTAAGCAGCACCCGATCCTGAATCTGGCCTGGGGTCAGCTCATGCGGTGCTTCGACGTTGCGCAATACGGCCAACACGTCAAACTCTGATGGCGTCAGCCCATGGCGATCCCAAACCTTGCGCGCATTATCGTGTGCCATTTTTCGGGCACGTTCCAAGTTTAAAAATAGCGGAACGACCAGCGGGTCATGCTGAACTGACCATTGGTATTTATCATCATTAAACATGGCCGCATTTTAACTATCTTTCCAGAAAGATACAAGCAGCCCATCATAAACGCTGTGCTTACAGCGGCCACTCATGTACTGTAAGCAACACTCAGGATTTGGCCAGCCGCCAGGTATCACGGGCAATCACTGACTCTTCATCCGTTGGGATGACCCAGACTTCAATCTGGCTCTGCTCAGTAGAAATACGCCGCGCTACATGGCTCTTGCTTTCATTCAGCACGGGATCAATGACTACGCCAGCCCAACCAAGTGCTGCACAGGCTTTAGCGCGAATCAATGGTGAGCGCTCACCAATTCCTGCCGTAAAGACAATGCCATCGAGTCCTTGAATCGATGCCATAGCAGTACCCGTTTGTTGGGCCAACATATAAACAAACAAATCAATCGCCAGCTGAGCTTGCTTGTCCTTACTCGCATCCAGATCACGCATGTCGTTGGAAATGCCAGACACGCCTAACAGACCAGACTCTTTAATCAGCAGTTTTTCAATCGCTGCCGGCGTCATCTTGTACTGATCCATCAGATAAATAGGAATCATCGGATCCAGTGAGCCACAGCGTGTACCCATCATCAAGCCATCTAATGGCGAAAAGCCCATCGATGTATAAACGCTTTTGCCAGCGTCTAGGCCACAGAGGCTGGCACCACTACCCAGATGCATTACCACCGTTTTACCAGTTGCCAAGCGTGGCGATAGCATGGGTAACTGTGTGCTGATGTAGTCGTAAGAAAGGCCATGAAAGCCCCAGCGCTGGATGCCTTTGTCGCGGTAACTTAAGGGCAGCGCATATAAATCAGCGACTTCCGATTTAGTCCGATGGAATGCTGAATCAAAGCACGCCACCTGCTTCAAATCAGGGTGGGTGCTCTGTAATGAACGAATTGCTTCTATCTCTGCAGGTTGGTGGCTTGGTACGATCGGCGCGTAATGCTCCAACACGTTAAGCACCGCATCATCAACGATCACCGAATGCGGATACTCTGTACCGCCCAACACCACGCGATGCCCTACGGCTGCTAACTTATAGCCCTTGGCTTCTGTCTGCACATAATCAAGAATAATTTCTACAGCTTCAGCGCGCCGTTTTGGTTGGTCCCAATAGCGCTCATTCAAAGTGTTGCCCTGCGCATCTTTTGCTTGGAAAGTCGGTTGCGTCAACAAGCCTTCGATCTGACCGCCAAACAATAGCTCTGGGGCATCACTACCCACCCGATACAGAGAGAACTTCACACTGGAAGAACCTGCATTCAAACAAAGCAATGCGGGTAAAGGCTGATTCATGATGCTTTCCGTTCAAGATAAATTCGTAGTCTGACTCAAGCAGATCTCAAAATAATGACAACGCGCTGATCAAACTTTGTAGTAATTGCGATACCAATCAACAAACCGCCCCACGCCTTCAGGAACCGTCATCGTAGGCTTAAAGCCGACCCAGGCATCCAAGGCGCTCGTATCAGCAAAGGTTTCTGTTACATCACCCGCCTGTAAGGGAAGATAGTTCTTCTGCGCTGTCATGCTGAGCGAGGCTTCAATCGCCTCGATAAAGTCCATCAGCGGTACCGGGTCGCTATTGCCAATATTAAAGATACGATACGGCGCACGGCCGGTATGCGGAAGTGGCTGCTGCGGATCAAAACCGGCATCTGGCGTCGCGGGCTTATCGAGCACACGGATCACGCCTTCGACGATGTCATCGATATAAGTAAAGTCCCGACGCATCTTGCCTTCATTGAACACCTTGATCGGCTCGTTCTTCAGCATGGCGCTGACAAACAGAAATAATGACTGATCCGGGCGACCCCAGGGGCCATACACCGTAAAGAAACGAAGCCCGGTGACTGGCAGGTTATACAGGTGGCTGTAGCTATGGGCCATGAGTTCATTAGCGCGCTTGGTGGCGGCGTACAGGCTCACCGGATGATCAACACTATCTGCCTCGGAGAACGGCATCTTTTCATTGCCACCGTAGACGCTAGAACTAGAGGCATACACCAGATGCCCTACCTTGTTCTGACGGCAGCCTTCCAGCACATTCAAAAACCCCGTGAGATTGCAGTCGGCGTAGGTATGTGGATTAGTCACCGAGTAACGCACACCGGCCTGGGCGGCCAGATGAACAACCCCATCAAACTTTTCTTTAGCAAACAGATCCGACATGAGCGAGCGATCTACCAGATCACCCTTGATAAAACGGAAGCCCGGATACATGGACAGCACTTCCAGACGACCTAATTTGAGCCCCGGATCGTAGTAATCGTTCAGGTTATCCAAGCCCACAACGGTATCGCCCCGTTCAAGCAGGCGCATGGCCGTATGCATGCCGATAAAACCTGCGGCGCCGGTAACCAGAAAGTGACGAGACATGTATTAACACTCAACCATTTATAATAGGCACATTATCTCATTGACACCGCGATCCTGCCGATCCGGTATGACACGTGACACATCTATCGATTTTTGCCTCGCCATCCCGCTGTAAGCGCCTGTACAAACGCCTGTGTCTGGTTATGGCCGCCTGTTTTCTGGCCGCTTGCGCAAGCGTACCGCAGCAAGACCCAACCGAATTCATCGATGCCGGAGATTACAACCGGCTCAAACTGGTTTCCACGCAACCGGGCGTCAAAATCTACCGTTATCTGAACCCTGAGTTCAAACGCACGGATTTCCGCGCCGTCATGGTCGACCCCATCGTGCTGTATCAAGCTGCAGATAAGGATCTGGCAAAAAAAGGCGTCACTGAAGAAAACATTTACCGCATTCGTAATGCCATGGATATCTCCATGCGGCAGCTGGTGCGCAAACAATTCGGTATCAGCTACAAACCCGGCCAACGCATTGCCCGGCTCAGCACGGCAATTACGGGCGTTATTGTTGAAGGCGGCACTTTCCGCCCCAAGCAACTTGTACCTATCACCACCGTACTCAAGGCTGCCGGCCAAGGCACTAGTATTGGCGGTGGCCAGCCACAGCTGATGGTAGAAGCCAAGCTGCTGGATAGCGTCTCGGGCAAATTACTGGGGGAAGGCGTCTACCTCGTATCCAGCGACCAATTCCGCCGGGAAGTTGATTCCCCAGAAAAATTCCAGATACTCGCCAGTCAATGGGTTAAAACAGCGATTGGCGTTGCGTCAGGCTTGCGCTAGACTAAGCAGTGGGCAACAAAAAACCCGCCAAATCAGCGGGTTGTGCAATAATTTGGCGGAGAGGGTGGGATTCGAACCCACGGTACCTTTCAGTACGCCTGATTTCGAGTCAGGTACATTCGACCACTCTGCCACCTCTCCGACCGCCCGAATTGTAGCACGTTCTGCCATTTCTGAAGCACCACGAAGCCATGGTGCATACCCCATCACAGGGAGCCTGCCGCTAAAGTGACCCACCCCAAGAGTGACATTGCCGACAAATACCCTAGGCTGTCTGCGCTCGCGCGCCGGACGAGCGGGGTTTTGCGTCGGCTCAATGCTGCCCCGAGATGGGTGCTCTGGTTAAAAGCCGCTCTACTTGCGATTGGTTTGTTGCTGGGCGTGTTTTATCTGATGCCGCATATCCAGCCGTTGATGCTGTCCCGGGAGTTGGTGGTGGGTACGCGTGAAACGCCCACCAGCTTTATGCGTGAAAAAACCACGGATGCCGATGGCAAGCCGATTATTCTGGAAAGCGGCTTCGATCACGATTTGGTTGAGGCCTTTGCCAAATCGATCGGCAAGTCCGTACGATTTGTTGTGGCAGAAAACGAGGAAGCCCTGCACCGTCTGGTAGAACGTGGCGAAGTGCATATGGCGGCTGCCTGGTTTACCAAGCGATTTGTAGAAGCCCCGAGTAACCGGAATCTTACCGGGGCTGATGATGAACAAACACCTCAGGCCTCTTTATTGCGCGCCTCCTCCGCTTACGCTCAGGAACCACTGGTTCTGGTGCAACCGGATGACGCGGCGCCACTGGAGTCGATCAAACAATTCCATAAGACGACGGTGCACGCACTCAAAGCAAGTGGTAATTCACTATGGCTCAGCCAGCTTGAGCGTCAGAAAGTGATCCCCCAACTGGAAACTCACCCAGATTGGAGCGAGCTTGATCTGCTCAAGGCCGTTTCCGAACGCAAAATTACACTGGCCATTGTGCCGCGTTCAGTTTTTAGAATTGGTATTAATTACTACCCCGGCATCGACTCATCTCTGGCGGTAGGCGACATCGAAGATATCGTTTGGGCTTTTCCCAAACGGACTGGCGATGCGCTTGTGCTTCAAGCCAATAAATTTCTGGCTACCGCCGAGCAGGATGGTACGTTACGACAGTTACGCGACCGCTATTTTGGCGCGGTAGAACGGTTGCAAGAAGCTGATCGCAGCGTATTTCTGACGCGGATGAAAACCCGATTGCCGCAGTATCTGCCGCAGTTCAAACGGGCACAGCTAGCGAGTGGCTACGACTGGCGTTTACTTGCCGCCTTGGCTTACCAGGAGTCTCACTGGGATGGCTCACTCGTCAGCCCCACCGGTGTACGCGGATTAATGATGCTGACCGGAGATACGGCAGACCGCCTCGGCGTTAAAAACCGGCTGGATCCTTATGAAAGCATCATGGGTGGCGCGCGCTACCTGGATATGCTGCGTGATGAAATCCCGCCCACGGTGCCCGAACCGGATAGAACCTGGATGGCGGTTGCTTCCTACAACGTTGGGCCAGCGCAGATCAACGCAGCCCGCAGCATGGCCAAGAGTCAGAAGCTCAATCCGGACTCGTGGGCAGACATCAAAAAGACGCTACCTCTATTAGGGCAAACTAAAAGCGGTACCAAAATCCGTGGCGGTGAAGCGGTTATTACTGCAGAAAATGTGCGCATGTACTATGCGATTCTTTCACGTAGTTACCCCGCCGCCACCAGCTTCAGCCTAACTGCCCCAACGCGCACTTACGGCGTAAGCGCACCCAAAGCTGCAACAGGATCAGGCCTGCGCTGACAGCACTTTGACGCCGCCCATATAGGGCTGCAACACCTCTGGCACACGCACACTGCCATCGGCTTGTTGGTAATTTTCTAGAATGGCGACCAGCGTGCGGCCAACTGCAAGACCCGAACCATTAAGCGTGTGCGCAAGCTCCGGTTTGCCCTGAGCATTACGGAAACGCGCTTGCATACGGCGTGCCTGGAAGCTGCCAAAACTGGAACAGCTGGAAATTTCACGATAGGTATTCTGTGCCGGCAACCAGACCTCAAGGTCGTAGGTTTTTTCGGCCGAGAAACCCATGTCACCCGTACACAAGACAATGCGGCGATAGGGCAAACCAAGCTTCTCCAGCATCACTTCGGCATGGCGTGTCAGGGCTTCGTGCGCTTCCGATGCGGCTTCGGGCATAACGATCTGTACCAACTCAACCTTGTCGAACTGGTGCTGACGAATCATGCCGCGGGTATCGCGACCACCGGAACCTGCTTCTGAGCGGAAGCACGGGGTATGGCACACCCACTTGAGCGGCAATTGTTCCATAGGCGTGATGGTGTCGCGCACGATATTGGTCACCGGTACTTCTGCGGTAGGAATGAGGTAATAGGGTTCGCTCTCGCCGCGCGGAATCTGGAACAGATCTTCGGCAAACTTAGGCAGCTGACCGGTGCCGTACAGGCTGGCGCTGTTGACCATATAGGGCGCATACAGCTCGGTGTAGCCATGTTCAGCGGTGTGTGTATCCAGCATAAACTGCGCCAGCGCACGATGCAGCCGCGCTACCGAACCTTGCAGCACCACAAAGCGCGACCCGGTGAGTTTAGTAGCCGTTTCAAAATCCATGCCATTGAGGCCAGCACCAATATCGACGTGATCTTTTACTTCAAAATCAAAAGTGGGCACCTTGCCCCAGCGCTTGATTTCAACGTTGTCGTTCTCATCAGCGCCTACGGGCACATCGGCCGCGGGCAGATTAGGGAGCGCCGAGGTGAAGCGGTTGATCTCTTCCAGCAATACCGACAATCGCGCTTCAGAGGCCTTAAGCTCATCACCCAGTTGGCCAACTTCTGCCATCACCGCGCTGGCATCTTCGCCCTGGCCTTTAAGCATGCCGATCTGTTTGGAAAGGTTGTTGCGTTGAGCTTGCAGGTCTTGCGTACGCTGTTGCAGCGTTTTACGCTCGGCTTCGAGGGCATTAAACGGCGCGAAATCGATGGCATCGCCACGGGTGGCCAATCGTTGAACCACATCTTCGGGCTGGCTGCGCAATAACTGGATATCAAGCATTTCTATCTAACTCTTTCAATTGGGCAAGTCGTTCTTTGATGCGGGCTTCGAGACCGCGATCTACCGGCTGGTACCAGGAAACATCCGGGAACCCGTCGGGGAAATAATTGGCGCCGGCGGCATAACCACCAGCTTCGTCATGTGCATGCCGATAACACTCACCGTGTCCAAGCTCTTTCATCAAACGCGTGGGCGCGTTACGCAGATTCATGGGTACGGGGCGTGATTCATCATCACGCACGAAGACTCGAGCCTGATTATACGCGCGGTAGGCCGCATCCGATTTGGCCGTCGCTGCCAGGTAGAGCACGGCATTAGCGAGCGCCAGCTCACCCTCGGGCGAACCCAAACGCTCATACGTTTCGGCGGCCTGCAATGCGATCTGTGCGCCGCGCGGGTCGGCCAGGCCAATATCTTCCCAGGCCATACGCACAAGACGTCGCGCCAGATAGCGCGGGTCAGCCCCACCATCGAGCATGCGTACAAACCAGTAGAGCGCTGCATCCGGATTAGAGCCACGCACGGATTTATGCAGGGCAGAGATCTGATCGTAAAAGGCATCACCGCCTTTATCAAAGCGCCGCAGGTTCTGCGCCAGGGTGTTAGCAACAAATTCGGCGCTGATTTCAGCGATGCCGCTGGCCTTGGCTGCGGCCAGTGTCTGCTCGATCAGATTAAGTAACTTACGGGCATCACCATCCGCCACACCAATCAAACGCGTACGTGCCTCATTGCTGATTCTGGTTTCCGGAAGTGTTGCCATTGCGCGATCAAAAAGTTCAGCGAGTTCTTCGCTGGTCAGCGACTTGAGCACGTAGACCGCTGCACGAGACAGTAAGGCTGCATTGACTTCAAAAGATGGGTTCTCAGTAGTGGCCCCGATAAAGGTCACTAACCCAGACTCGACGTGCGGCAAAAAAGCATCTTGTTGCGATTTATTGAAGCGGTGAACTTCATCCACAAACAGAATGGTTCTGCGACCGGTCTGCCGGGCCTTTTCTGCAAAGGCGATGGCTTCACGAATTTCTTTAACACCGGCCAACACGGCGGAGAGTGCCAGAAATTCGGCATCGCAATGACGGGCCACCAGTCGTGCCAAGGTGGTTTTACCCGTGCCCGGGGGGCCCCAGAAGATCATGGAATGCGGGTTGCCGCCTTCCAGTACCAGACGCAGTGGTTTACCCGGCCCCAGCAAGTGCGTTTGACCAACCACGCTTTCCAGCGTTTGCGGTCTTAATTTTTCAGGCAACGGCGTATACGCCGATGGCGTTACGTTAGACGCAGCGTCGGCAAAAAGATCCATGCTAGTTACTGTTTCAGCACATCGGCGCCGGCAGGCGGCGTAAAGCGGAATAGGCTGGCTGGTGCATCACCATTTCGCACCACGTTGGTAAAGGCTAAGGTGGTGACCTGGCCGAAACTATCTTCCAGCACCATGCCTTTGAGCTCATTACCAGTAAGCCCAATACGGATACGCACAAAGCCTGTGTCGTTCTGCTTGGGTTCTGCAATCACCCATTCAGCACCGGCATGCTCACCATCGGCTTTGAACGTAAATCGCTGCTCGGCATCGTTATCACCCGCCAGCAAAGCGGCTGGCGTGCCACCAAGCGCCTTTTCGGATTTACGCACGATGACCTGCTTGAGTTCCGGGTCATAGAGCCAGATACGGCTGCCATCGCCCACCATCAACTGCGAGTAGGGTTTGTTGATCGACCAGCGGAATTTACCGGGACGGCTAATGGCCATGGTGCCCTGACTTTTGCCACCGCCAATGCCGCCCGCCGATGTTTGAGCAAAATCGGCTTTGAGCGTACGCGTGCCCTGCAACCAGGTTTTGAGGTCAGCAATGCTATCTGCCCAAACATTGGTCGAAACCAGACATAGCGTTGCCAGCAATGCGAGCGATGACTTTTTCACGGGCATGAATATTTACTCATCACCGGCACGGTTAGGCGCCAGCACTTCGCGGCCACCACGGCCATCCATGCTGGATACCAAACCGGCCTTTTCCATGGCTTCAATCAGACGGGCCGAACGGTTATAACCAATCCGCAAGTGGCGTTGTACCAACGAAATTGATGCGCGACGATTCTTGAGCACGATTTCAACGGCCTGGTCGTAGAGCGGATCCGCTTCGGCATCATTGTCGCCGCCCTCGCCGCCTTCACCATCGCCTTCAGTGGCACCTGTGAGAATGCCTTCCTCGTATTCCGGTGCACCCATCGACTTGAGGTAATCCACAACACGGTGGACTTCTTCATCCGCCACAAAGGCACCATGCACCCGCTGTGGGTAACCGGTACCCGGTGGCAGATAGAGCATGTCACCTTGGCCGAGCAGCGCTTCAGCACCCATCTGATCAAGAATGGTGCGCGAGTCAATCTTGCTGGATACCTGGAACGCAATACGGGTCGGAATGTTGGCTTTGATCAGGCCCGTAATCACATCCACACTCGGACGCTGGGTCGCCAGAACCAGGTGAATACCCGAAGCACGTGCCTTCTGTGCCAGACGGGCAATCAGCTCTTCCACTTTCTTGCCGGCCACCATCATCAGATCGGCCAGCTCATCGATCACTACAACGATATGCGGCATGCTGCGTAGTGGCTCAGGTGCTTCAGGCGTGAGCGTCAATGGATTAGGAATCGGTTCGCCCTTATCGGCGGCAGCCTTGATATGTTCGTTAGCACTCGCCAGATTACGCACACCCAGCTTGGACATCACTTTATACCGGCGCTCCATTTCTGCCACGCACCAGGTCAGCGCGTTAGCCGCCTGACGCATATCAGTCACTACCGGTGCCAACAGATGCGGGATGCCTTCGTAAATCGAGAGTTCGAGCATCTTCGGGTCGACCAGAATCAGACGCACAGCATCTGGTTCGGATTTGTAGAGCATCGACAGAATCATGGCGTTGACGCCGACCGACTTGCCGGAACCGGTGGTGCCCGCCACCAGCAGGTGCGGCATTTTGGCCAGATCGGCGACGATAGGCACCCCACCAATGTCTTTACCCAAAGCCACCGTGAGCGGCGAACTCATGTTGTGGTACGGACGGGAAGAGAGGATCTCGGACAGTCGTACGGTTTGTCGTTTAGGGTTCGGCAGCTCCAGCGCCATGCAGGATTTACCAGGCACGGTTTCAACCACACGCACCGAAACCAATGCCAGCGCACGCGCCAGATCTCGAGCCAGATTAACGATTTGCGCACCTTTGACACCAACGGCGGGTTCAATTTCGTAGCGAGTGACTACGGGCCCAGGATAGGCCGCAATCACTTTCACTTCGACGCCAAAATCACCCAACCGGGTTTCAATGAGGCGAGATGTGAATTGCAGCGTTTCATCGGTAGGCATGTCGGTCGGCGGCTGTGCCGGATCCAACAGGCTCAGCGGTGGCAAAGTGCCCCCCTCAACAGCCTCGGGGAACAATGGCACCTGTTTCTCACGCTCTTTGCGCTGCACGGCTTTACGCGACACGGGCACTTCTACAGGCGCTGCCGGTTCAATAAACACCGGCTCCATGGGCTCCGCACGTTTTAACTCAACAGTGGCCTCGCGCTGCTGCGCGACTTCCTTGCCGATACGACGATCTTGCCAACTCTCAACTGCGCGCCCCCCACCGCCGACTGCCCCTTCCATTAATGCGCCGGTTCGCTCAAAAAGCACCATCCAGGGTAGACCACTAAATACACGCCAGCTCAATAACAGGAGGCAGGCCATAATCAGCGTTGCACCGGTAAACCCGAACGCTTGGCCAATAGCGTTGGCAAGACCTTCGCCCACCACGCCGCCCGGCCCCATTGGCAATGCCGCACCGCTTGTATGAAAACGTAGTGCGGCAAATGTCGACATACAAACTAAAAGTGCTAAAAAACCACCCATCGTCAGCCAAAGTGGACGCACTTCAGGCTCAACCGCTTCACGCAATGCGCGTTTACGCTCTGACCAGCCGATCAGAATAAGTACCAATGGTAATAGCGCCCAAAGCCAGGCTGCCCCACCAAACAGATAAAACAACAAATCGGCCATCCAAGCACCAAAGCGGCCCATAGGATTGGTGACCCGTCCAGCCGGCCCAGAATGTGACCAGGCAGGATCTGCTGGGTTGAACCCCCAAAGGGCGAGCACTGCGACAAGCGCTACAAAACCCAGCACAGCCCAGCGTGCTTCTTGCATCAACGCCTTAATGCGTTGTGGGAGCGTCAAGGGGCCATCAATGCGCTGAGTAACGGATCGGCTGAAAAGTCGAGTCATGAATAAATGGAATACCCTGTATCGGGCTGGTGATGACGTAAGGAACGATTATAATCCCTGTAGTTAATGATTTTCGGCCATCCCTTAGAGGGATGCACCACTTCAAGGAGCTTTTATGTCTGCCACCGCCCGCCATATCCCTTTGCTGATTCTCGGTTCCGGGCCTGCCGGCTACACTTCGGCCATCTATGCAGCCCGCGCGAACCTGAAACCCGTTCTGATTACGGGCCTGGCGCAAGGCGGCCAGCTGATGACCACAACCGAAGTCGATAACTGGCCAGCGGATGTAAATGGCGTGATGGGCCCGGAACTTATGGCGCGCTTCGAACAGCACGCGGCACGTTTTGAGACTGAAATGGTGTTCGATCACATTCATACGGTGCGCCTGGGCCAGCGCCCCTTTGAGCTGGTGGGTGATGCCGGTACGTACACCTGTGATGCCCTCATTATCGCGACCGGGGCTTCGGCACAGTATCTTGGTTTGCCTTCGGAAGAAAAATTCGCTGGCCGCGGCGTATCAGCCTGCGCCACCTGCGATGGATTTTTCTATCGCAATCAAGAAGTTGCCGTTGTCGGCGGCGGCAACACCGCTGTCGAAGAAGCGCTGTACCTGGCCAACATTGCCAGCAAAGTGACGCTGATTCACCGCCGCGACAAGTTCCGCGCCGAAAAAATCATGGTCGACAAACTCTACAAGCGCGTTGAAGAAGGCAAGATCGCTCTGGAACTGAATTCGACGCTGGATGAAGTGCTGGGCGACAACACCGGCGTGACCGGCGTACGCATCAAGGCCGCTGACGGCAGCACCAAAGACAAAGAGCTGCGTGGCGTTTTTATCGCGATTGGCCACAAGCCCAATACCGATATGTTCGCCGGCCAGGTGGACATGGAAAACGGTTATCTCATCACCCGCATGGGCAACAATGGTTTTGCCACGGCAACCAGCGTACCGGGTGTCTTTGCCGCTGGTGACGTGCAGGATCACAATTACCGCCAGGCGATTACCTCGGCCGGTACCGGTTGTATGGCTGCCCTGGATGCAGAACGCTTCCTCGACAGCCTGGCGCAAGGCCTTGATGTAGCGCTTCGTGCCTGGGCGCCTACTGCTTAAGACTGCTGATTATTGACCGGTACTTCAGCATGCCGGCAAAACTGACCGAGGAAGAACAGGCCCTGTTTCTTGCTCATGTGTCTGATGCGGATCCGCTCAAGGCTAGCCCTCGAGCGGATCTGACACCGAAACCGCCACGGCCTGTGGCGCGACAACGTCATCTGGATAACCTAGCCGTTTTGCATGAGCTCATTCATGCGCCAATCCAGTTGGCCGACCGCTTAGAAGGCGGTGATGAACCCACCTACCTGCACCGGGGTGTATCCATGCAGGTCTTGCGCGACTTACGCCGCGGACGCTGGGTCATTCAGAACGAAATTGATCTCCATGGCCATACGCGTGATGCCGCCCGTGAGGCTCTATCAAAGTTTTTGAGTCGATGTTTACTCCAGGGACAACGTTGCGTGCGTGTGGTCACGGGCCGTGGTTTGAGATCACCAGGACAAGTGGCCATTTTACGAACCCTCACACGCAACTGGCTGGTACAACGTCATGAGGTGCTGGCGTACTGCCAGGCAAAACCAGTCGATGGCGGCGAGGGTGCGCTTATTGTTTTACTCAGAAACCAGCACCGCCCGCAGCACCATGAAATACTGAAGGATATCCCCTGAAAATGTCTGGCATCTGGAAAACAAAACGCCGTTGGTGGCCATTGGCTGCAATGATCCTGCTCGGCCTCTCTCTTGTGCTGTCCCAAGTCTATAAGACGCAGTTGGTGAGCCTGGTCACCGATGAACCCCTATCAGCCAAGATTACACCGCCACCTTGCGATCTGAATCGCAACGCCTGCTCATTGCCCATCATCACGCCTGTGGCATCGGAAGCCCCCTGGACATTCAGCATTACGCCACACCCAATTCCGGTAAGCGCCCCACTCTCATTCACGCTAACCCCGCCGGAACGGATACTGGCGACCAATAATCCCAAAACAGTATGGGTCGATCTCACGGGCGACAGCATGGACATGGGGCTTATTCGAGTCGCCCTCGAGCTACAACCCAATGGTCAATGGATTGGCACCGGTAGCATTCCCGTTTGTGTCACTGGCGCAATGCGGTGGCGTGCTCGTTTACATATGGCGCTTTCACAAACGACCTTACAAGCAGATTGGGTTTTTACCGCGCCTGAATCTGACGCCCGCCACTAATTGCCACCCCTCTGATGACTATGAAAATCGCCACCTGGAACGTCAACTCTCTGAATGTCCGTCTGCCGCACCTACTGGATTGGCTAGGCGCTGCCAAACCGGATGTGGTGGGTCTCCAAGAGCTGAAGTGTGAGGATTCAAAATTCCCGCTGGAGGCCATTCAAGCGGCCGGGTACCAAGCCGTGTTTGCGGGCCAGAAAACCTATAACGGTGTCGCATTGCTATCGCGGGTAGTTGCCAGCGATGTGCAACGTGGCATTCCCGGTTACAACGACCCACAGCAACGCATTATTGCCGCTACCATCAATGGCGTACGCGTGATCAACGGTTACTTTCCGAATGGCCAGGCGCCGGGCAGTGAAAAGTTCGTCTATAAACTGGATTGGCTGAAGCACTTAACCGCGTGGCTACAGAGTGAACTCCATACGCATTCATCACTGTGTGTGATTGGCGATTACAACATTGCGCCGACAGATGCCGATGCACACCCGGACTGGAAAGAAGCCATTCATGTATCTCCCCCGGAGCGTGAGGCCTTCGCTGCGCTCGAAGCCCTGGGCTTAACAGACGTATTCCGCAAATTCGAACAGGCGGAAAAAAGCTTTTCCTGGTGGGACTACCGCATGAATGCATTCCGCCGCAATTTCGGTTTGCGCATTGATCACATACTTGCCAGCACACCGCTTGCCGAGTGTTGTACAGAATGCGTGATTGATAAATCACCGCGCGTACTTGAGCGACCTTCCGATCACACGCCGGTGATTGCAACCTTTACGGTTTAATCAGGCGAGTTGCTTCGCCAGCGCAACAAAATTTGCTTCGCTGAGCTGTTCTGCGCGTTCAGTAGGGTCGACACCCGCCGCTACTATCTGTTCACTGGTCAGCAATGGTTTGAGTGTATTTCTAACCATTTTACGGCGTTGAGAAAAGGCTGCATTCACCACATTGCGCAAAGCCATCTCGTCTACCGGCAAACGATCAGCAACAGGCCGGGGAATCATACGCACGACAGCGGAATTAACTTTGGGCGCGGGGTCGAATGACTCTGGCGGCACATCGAGCAATGGTTCCAGATAGCAATAGCGCTGCAACATGACCGAGAGGCGGCTACGATCCGAGTGCCCCGGAGGCGCCACCATGCGATCCACCACTTCTTTTTGCAACATGACGTGGATATCTCGAATGGCTTCAACTTTATCGAGCAGATGAAACAGGATCGGCGTCGAAATGTTGTAAGGCAGATTGCCCACGACTCTGAGCTCGGGGCCGAGCGTTGAAAAATCAAACGCTAATGCATCTCCTGCATGAATCGTCATCTGCGCCCGCGTGTATTTTTTTTCCAGGCGTGCAATCAGATCTCGATCCAGCTCAACCACATGCAGATGGCCAGCACGCTCTAACATCGGTTGTGTCAGCGCACCAAGACCCGGGCCAATTTCAACCACCTGCTCGCCCAGCCGCGGATTCACTGCATCGACGATGCCGTGAATGATGCCCTGGTCGATCAGAAAGTTCTGCCCAAAACGCTTACGCGCTTTGTGGCCTGTTTCCTGTGCCAGTTTACTCAGAGGTCGATTCATTGCGCCTGCTTTCGAGACAATTGCGCAGCCAGCGTTACTGCCGCATACAGACTGCCCGGATCCGGCACGGTTGCGTCACCATCTAAGCGATGGCCCGCCAGGTCTAACGCCGTACCGTGATCAACCGATGTACGGATAATCGGCAAACCCAGCGTAATGTTAATACCCTGACCAAAAGTGGCGTACTTGAGGGGCGCCAGACCCTGATCATGGTACATGGCAAGCACCGCATCACCCTGCGGCAAGACGCGTGGCGTAAACAAAGTGTCAGCAGGCAAAGGGCCGATCAGGTGCATGCCTTCGGTACGCAATTGCTCAAGGGTAGGAATGATGATGTCGATTTCTTCATGACCCATGTGACCACCTTCACCGGCATGGGGATTCAATCCGGCAACGAGTATGCGCGGCGATGACAACCCGAATTTGGCACGCAGGTCATGATCCAGGATACGCAACACGGCACTTAAGGTTTCTGCCGTAATGGCTGCTGGCACTTCTGCCAACGACAAATGGGTTGTGGCCAGCGCAACACGCAGCGGACCCTGTGGCGTATCACCCGCCAACATCATCACCACCAGAGGCGTGTCTGTTTGCTCTGCCAGATATTCGGTATGGCCAGTAAATGGGCGCCCGGCTTCATTAATCACACCCTTATGCAAAGGGGCTGTGACCATGGCAGCAAATTCATCCGACTGACACCCTGCAATGGCCCGATCTAACAGCGCAATAACGTACGCACTATTCGCCACGTTCAACACGCCCGTGACCACGGGTTCATGACATTTAATATCGCATACGGTTATTTCGCCGACCTGCGATGGCTGCACGGGTTGATTAGGATCATAAGTGCGAAAGCGCACGTCGCTGCCAATTTCGGTGGCACGTGCTGCGAGCAATTGCTGATCACACAGCACCACCAACTCATCCGCCCAGGCACGCTCCGCCAGCCGCAGACACAAGTCGGGCCCTATCCCGGCTGGTTCACCCGACGTAATGGCAAGACGAACCGGCATCATTGGTCATCCATACGTATCTCAACGTAGGCACGGTCTCTCACCTGGCGTATCCATTCCTGATTGGCCTCTTCCAGCTTACGCTGGCGCAATGCCATGGTCGCACGCTGGCGTTGACGCTCTTGAGACACATCCGTTGTGCGGCGCTCAAGCACCTGAATGATGTGGAAGCCAAACTGCGATTGAACCGGATTACTGATTTCGCCTATTTTGAGTGCATTCATCGCCTGATCAAAAGCAGGGACAGTATCACCGGGATACAACCAACCCAGATCGCCGCCCTTCTGGGCGGATCCATCCTGCGAATATAGTTTGGCGAGTGCAGCGAAGTCTTCACCATTTTTTAGACGGCTATGGACCTGATTAATTTTCTGGCGCGCCTCAGGTTCGGAGGTGACTTCAGTCACTTTAATCAGGATATGACGCGCATGGGTCTGTTGAATCTGTGGCAAGGCGCTGCCACCTTTTCTGCCAAGCAGCTTAACAATGTGGAACCCACTCGGACTCCGCACTACGTCACTGACTTGACCCGGTTTGAGATTAGCGATTGCCGAACTCATCACCTGCGGCAAACTGTCCAACGGACGGAAGCCCAGGTCACCGCCCTGCATCGCATCGTTTGATTCTGAATAGGTTGCTGCAAGCTGCCCAAAATCTTTGCCTGCCTTTGCCTGTTCATCAATCGATACCGCTTTCAGCCGTAATTTATTAAGCGTTTCAGGCGAAGCCCCTTCGGGAATACGAATCACAATATGTGCCAAATGCACCTCTTCACTACCGCCTGTGGCTGACTGGTTCGCGAGGAAGTTATCCACTTCTCCCGGCGACACATTCACTCGGGCATCGACTTCTCGTTCACGCACACGGGCAATCATCATCTGACTGCGAATCTCTTCCCGAAAGTCTGGCCACGCAATGCCATCTTTCTCAACCGTCTGACGCATCTGTTGCGGCGTCATTTTCTGATTAGCAGCTACGCGCACCAAGGCCTGTTCCAGATCTGAATCATCCACCTGAACACCGGCTTCTTTAGCGGTTTGAACTTGCGCCCGTTCAGTAATCATCTGATCGAGCACCTGCTGACGCAGAATCTCCGGCGGAGGAAGCTGCACCTTCTGGCGATGCAGTTGCATCGTTGCCGAACGCACCCGTGAATTAAGCTGATTCTGTGTAATCACCCCATCATTCACTACGGCCACAATACGATCGAGTGTTTGTGGTTGCGATGATCTTTGCACCGGTGTCGGATTGGCCGGTGCTGCCTGAACCACCCCGACCATTAACGCTGCCAAAAAAAATACGGCAAACATAGTTTTGAAACGATTGAGCATCTTCATGGTCTGCGATCGATCAATAGTAAGGATCTGTCATCGGCGGCATAAAAGCCGCATCCGAGGTTCGGGTGTAATTCGGCACGTTACGACGTAATATGTCCATCGGACTAGAACCAATACTACCCATGCCTTTGAGTTCCAGCTGTATAAAGAAACTGGTATTCAGGAATGGTGTCTGTGTCGAACTATAAGTCATAGCACGGTGATATACCGCGCGCGCAGTCCAACAGGACGCGTTGTACTCAAGGCCAGCCAGACTTTCGACCTGTGATGACTGCACGGCAGAATAGGTATATCGACCCACGGCACGCAAAGGCCCCCAGATTTTCCAGGCCGCGCTCACATCATTTTGCATCACCGCGGCAGCTGCTGCGCCCGACGTTGGCGCACCTGGAATGTAATCCTGATTCTGATAGCGGTAGGCGTAATTCAACACGTTTTCACGGCTAGGCTGGAAGCGCCCGCCAATACTTGCGCGATTAATACGGTTGACCTTAGTGCTGTTGCTCGTGGAGCTAGATTGTGCGTAAGGGCTAACCTGTGCAAATCCATTAATTGACGTATAGGGTGCAACCATGCCGTTCGCCTGGGCAAAGTAGTCATTACTGCCATAACTACTAGTCGACAACCCTGGTGCCGAATACAGATTAACCTGCTGAGGTTGGAAGAAAATACGCTGGCCAACGCTAAAGCCCATTAACTGCTGACCTGTCTTATCCATCGAGTAGCGGCTCGACAAGGCTGCCGTGACTTGATTTGCATTTGAGACGCGGTCCCAACCAGTAAAGATGTTTTCGCTGAACATCTGTGCATAACTCACATCAGCGATACCCGTATCAAACAGCGGCAGATTTGTTTGATCACGGTATGGCACATACAGGTAGTACAAACGTGGCTCCAAGGTCTGGTTCAGCGTCCGGCCGAAATACTCCGTTTTACGGTCAAACACCATGCCGGAATCCAGGGACAGGATGGGCAAGGTCCGCGATGCGTTATCCGAATTAATCGCTGTAGTACTACCGCTACCAGAGTTGGTTAACTGCCCGGCATTGGTGTTGTATTGCGTGTAGTGCACACCCGCTTTGGGCGTGATGTACACACCCGGTGATTGCCAGCTGGTCACAAACTGCGGATAGGCCCACAGGCGATTACCCTGCACGTACGATTGCGTCTGGTTCGTAAAGTAAGAGCTATTTGCCGAAACCAATGCATCCATCCGTGCCGGCTGATCAAACATACCATTGCTAGACAGCACTTCCAGCTCATCGTGCTCATTGAGCCGCACATTACTGAACCCTGCGGCATTAAGCAGCGAACGATTCATGGCAAAGTTAACCTGCGGCAGCAATTGGTATGGCGTTGCTACGGATGCACTGGGGTTAAAGTTTAGCGTTTGATAGCCCTGTGCCACGACAGAAGCATTCCAGGTCGGGGCTGCATAATTAAGCCGACCCGTACGCGGCAGGTACGACTGAGACATCGCCGCCAGCGAATTATTCAAATCCGTAAAGTAGTATGAATCAGAGACACCTTGTAGATCCCACGCACCGGAAAGCCCTGGCAACACATTATTGAACTGCTGTTGATGCTGCGACAGAAAACTCCAGCGGTCACGATTCATCATCCGATCGTTCGGCATGTAGTTGAAGGCATCCCTACCGGTAAAAGTCGGCACGGGGCTATTACCCGTATTACCCAGATAACGCGCTTCCGTATTAAACGAGACGCCACGCCTACCGTAGATGGCTGGCGCAAAGGTTGCATCATAATTCGGTGCCAGATTGAAGTAGTAAGGAACTATCGTCTGGAAGCCGTTTAGCTGCGACGAGCCTAGACTCGGCGCGAGAAAGCCCGAGTGCCGCCCGCGATCCAACGGAAAAAAGGCGTAAGGCATGTAGAGGAAAGGCACGTTCTGGAAGTAGAGCAATGAGTTAGTTGCACTACCTTCGTTCTGTTCGTAGTCCAGATGATACGTGGACGCGCGTGCATACCAGCCGCTATCGCCCGCTGGACATGTGGTGTACGTGGCATCCTCTGCCCGATAGCGGTTTTCGCCTTCGAAATTAATTCGCGCCGCCTGACCATGAGACATAGTCTCGACAATTTTCGCGAGCGGCGTCTGCCCCGGCAAGAAAGCAGTGCTCCCCATAGTTGCTGCCTGCGCCTGTGTTTCTGCATCCGCACCGCCAGCAACCGCCTCGTTGATGGCCGTCTGTTGACCAGGCTGTTGCGTTAATGTCGAACTCGCTGCTACGCCATAGGTCGGCACATTCGTACCGCCCATAGGCACAGCTGCACCTGCGCTGGCTGTCGGCGTTGCCCCCAGAGGCGGCGCATTAAAGGACCACGGCCCCTGGTTTACCTGCGCAATCTGCTTTTTCTGGCGAATTTCGTAATTCGCGTTATTGATATAACCCGTTCTTGCTGCCACAACGATATCGGCATCTGTGCCCGACATGGTTGTCCCCTGAGTCGGATCTCGGTAGAGGACATTGCCTTGCGCATCGACATTATCTTCAACGATGCTGTAAACAATACGATCGGCATTAAGGATCGTGCCATCACGGCGCAATTCGGCATTGCCCGTCGCTGTGAGCTCCAGATCATTACGGCCCGTAATGACATCGGCCAACAGTTCAGTCTGATCTTTGGCCAGCGCAGGGGATTGCGGTTTGGTCGTTGTTTCGGCAACCGGCTGCGTTGGTGCCGTTGGCACGGGAGCACGTGGCGCCAACGGCACACTCGGTGCGACCGGTGCCGGGGCTGGCGTCGGCACCGGTTGAGGCTGGGGTTCTGGCACCGGCTCCGGGGCAACAGGTTCAGACTGAGGATCCGATTTCAAGGGCGCTGCAGCCACCTTGCTTGACTTCACCGAGGTGGGCGCGGGTATCGGCGCTTCAGCCACCGGCACCGTTTCTGTTACCACGGGTTGTTGAACGGGTGCCTGAATAATGGGTTGCTGTACGGCTTTTTTAGCGAGTGCTTTTTTGCCGGTGCTACCGGATGTGGGCAAGCCCCCCAAAGCGGCCGCACTTGATGAAGGCATCGCGGGTGCGCCGCCCAGCAGCGCCGGATCTACGAGCAAAGGCTCCATGCGAACTGGCGTCACACTGCTTTGGGCAAAAACCGGGGTACTGACAGCCAATGCCGCACCGCCCAAGCTCAGTGTTGCCACCCAAACGGCCAGCGGCAAACGCACGCCCATAGGCGCTGATGCGCCATGGGTCAGAAATTCGCGAGAAAATGTGGGCAAACGGGAAGGCACAACAATAAACAACGATCAGTTCCAGATGGGCGTACAAAGCAGCCAATTTCAGCCACTTGCCTGCACAAGGTAAAATACTGTCAATTCTAGCATTTTTACCCCTTAAAGACGCCTTTAGGCTCCCCTAGACCACGATGACGACCACAATTGACTCTCGCCTGCTTTCTGGCACCGAATTTGCCGCCCAGAGCCAACTCTACCCAGGCACACCCGTCCTGACGCCAGCTTCTGCTGATGCCAGCTTTCGGCGTTACTTCCGGGCCACGTGGCCTGGTGGCGAAACAGCCGTTCTGATGGACGCCCCACCAGACAAGGAAGATGTCCGCCCGTTTATACAGATTGCCGGCCTCATGGCTGATGCAGACCTGGTGGCCCCCAAGATTCTGGCTGCAGACCCGACCAATGGCTATTTATTGCTCAATGACCTAGGCAGCACCGGTTATCTGAAAACGCTACACGCAGCGGATACAAAAACAGCCGATACGCTCATGCGCGGTGCGATCAAGGCGCTGGTTCAATGGCAGCTCAGCTCCAAAGCAGACATTCTGCCCGCCTATGATGAAGCCCTGCTCCAGCGGGAACTGGCACTGTTTCCGGAGTGGTGTATTGCCCGTCACGCCGGCATCGAGCTGACTGAAAAGGAACAAGACCGGCTGAATGGTGTCATGGAAGCCCTGGTCGCATCTGCTCTGGCTCAGCCCCAGGTGTTTGTTCACCGCGATTACATGCCGCGCAATATGATGCTGACCGATGACCCGAACACTCCCGCCATTCTGGATTTCCAGGATGCCGTTTACGGCCCGATCACCTATGACGTGGTGTCGTTATTCCGAGATGCGTTTATTTCCTGGGACGAAGAACGCGAACTGGATTGGGTGATCCGTTACTGGGAACAGGCCCGAAAGGCCGGTCTGCCTGTTCATGCTGATTTCGGTGATTTCTGGCGTGCCTATGAATTCATGGGGCTACAACGTCATCTGAAGGTGCTGGGTATCTTCTGTCGCCTGAACTACCGGGATGGCAAAGGTCACTACCTGGAAGACCTGCCGCGTTTCTTCAATTACGCCTACCGCACCGCCGAACGCTACGCCGAACTACGCCCGCTCGTGCCGATCCTTGAACGCTTGTCACCGCGCGATCTGCAGATCGGTTACACCTTTTAAGGGAACAGCATGCGCGCGATGATTCTGGCAGCGGGTCGAGGGGAGCGGATGCGCCCGTTGACCGACCATTGCCCCAAACCCTTGTTGCCCGCTGCCGATAAACCGCTGATCGTTTATCACCTGGAACGCCTGGCGGCTGCCGGCTTCAAAGATATCGTGATTAATCACGCCCACCTGGGCGAACAACTGGTGGCCGCATTGGGCAACGGGTCTCAATGGGGTCTGTCCATTACCTGGTCTGCCGAACCTGTTGGTGCACTGGAAACGGCTGGCGGTATTTGTCAGGCGCTGCCGCACTTAGAAAACGGCAGCGATACCCCCTTCCTCGTGGTCAATGGTGACATCTACTGCGATTGGCCCATCCAGAAAATCCGTTTGAACGAGTCCGATCTGGCACACCTGGTGCTGGTGAACAATCCACCACAGCACCCGACCGGCGACTTCACGCTAAAGGGCAATCGGGTGAGCGACAAGACATCCGACGGACCCGCACTCACCTTTGCCGGCATTGGCGTCTACCGCCCGAGTCTATTCAAAGATCTGGCTAGTGGTGAACCCGCCAAGCTAGCGCCCCTGCTGCGTGCCGCGATGGCTCAAGGCCGGGTCAGCGGAGAAAACCATACGGGCCGATGGGAAGATATCGGCACTCCGGAACGGCTCGCGGCGCTGGATGCAGAATTGCGCGCAGGCCAGCGCAGATAAGCCTTAACCAGGGGTATGATCAGACCATCCGTAAACGATCCCGCATGATGCCTACCTACCAATCACTGCCGCCGCCACTCGCACCGCTGACGCCCAAAGCCTTTGAGGCAACGCCATTTGTGCACCGTCGCCACCAGGTGTTGGTGGAAATGCATAAAAAAGGTCGTGGGGTTGCGATCATTCCGACATCAACGGAGCTCATCCGCAATCGGGATACCCATCACCCGTTCCGCTTTGATAGCAATTTCTGGTACCTGACCGGTTTTGAAGAGCCGGATGCCGTGCTCGTGCTCTTGGTTTCCGATAAGCCGCAAAGCCTGCTTTTCTGTCGCGCCAAAAATGAAGAACGTGAACTCTGGGAAGGCTTCCGGTTTGGACCGGAAGCTGCCCGGGAACGTTTTGCCTTTGATGCAGCCTATGCGCTCGATGATCTGGACCGGGTCGTTAGCGAACATCTGATTGGTGCACAAACCCTCTGGCATAGCCTGGGCGTTAACCCGGAGTGGGATGCCCGAACAGGTCGCTGGCTTGAACAGGCACGCGCTCAATCGCGAGCCGGCAAACAGGCGCCCACGGTAGTTGCTGATTGGCGGGCACTGGTAGAACCCATGCGTCGCAATAAAGATGCCGGCGAACTACTGCTCATGCAACGTGCTGCAGATATTGCGGCCAATGCCCATCGTCGTGCCATGAGCGCTTGCCGGCCTGGACTCTATGAATATCAGCTTGATGCAGAACTGCAATACGCGTTTCTGCAGGCCGGTGGTCACCCACCGTCTTACCCTGCCATCATTGCCGGTGGCGCTAATGCCTGCGTGCTGCATTACACCGCCAATAACCAAGCGCTGCGGGATGGTGACCTCGTACTGATTGATGCCGGTTGCGAAGTGAATGGTTACGCATCCGACATTACACGCACGTTTCCGGTCAACGGGCGTTTTAGCCCGGCACAACGGGAGCTTTACAGCATAACGCTTGCTGCACAGGAGGTCGCCATCAAAGCGACCCGGCCGGGTGCCGCATTTCATGCACCACACGATGCCGCCGTCCGCGCGCTCGTTCAAGGCATGATCGATCTCAAACTCTGTCAGGGCAGCGTTGACGGCGTCATTGAATCTGGCGACTTCCGGCGCTTCTACATGCACCGTACCAGCCACTGGCTGGGGCTGGATGTCCATGATGCCGGCCCGTATCACGAAGACGATGAATGGGTGTCATTACAAAGCGGCATGACATTAACCATTGAACCGGGCTTTTACGTACGCCCGGCCGATGACGTGCCGCCCGCATTCCACAACATCGGTATTCGTATCGAAGACGATGTCGTCGTTACGGATAGCGGTTGCCGGGTCACAACGCTGGACGCCCCGAAGACCATTGAGGACATTGAAGCCCTGATGGCCGACAGACCATGAATACGATGACGACTAGTTCAGCGGACGAATACGATATCGTCATTCTTGGCGCTGGCCCGGTTGGCAGCACGTTGGCACTATTGTTAGCCGGCACGCGCCATCGGGTCTTGCTTCTGGAACAACGCAGTCTGGATGCGGGGCAAAACGACCCGCGTGCCCTGGCGCTTTCGGAAGGTGCTCGCCAACTATTGGCCCCTGAAAATGCCTGGCCGGTGCCCACGGGTCAGGGTGATGGCCGATGCACCCCGATTGAAACCATTCATATTTCACAAAACGGTGGCTTCGGACGCACGCTGATTGACCGCAAAGACTACCGCATCCCCGCGCTGGGTTATGTGGTGCGTTACGGCGCGCTAATCCGCTGCCTGCACGATGCGCTCAAACAGTCGATTGCGCGTAATCCGGATCAGCTCTCTTGCCTGGATAACAGCCGCGCGGATGTGGCCGAGCCAGCCGCGGATGCCGACCCATTTTTCCGGACGATACGGCTAGGCGACCGAACCGTGCGTGCGCGCCTGATTGTGCATGCCGAAGGCACTCCGCCCGATGACAGCCAGGGCGTTATTGCCCGGGGCTACGGCCAACGCGCGCTGATTTTCGAGGCTGGTTTGGCAGAGAGCCACCGTCAGCGTGCCTGGGAGCGCTTTACACCACAGGGCCCATTGGCGCTGTTACCTGTTGACGGGGTCAATGGCAAACGGGTTTCCGTTGTGTACACCATCCCCGAAGCCGATGCCGAATCTTTACTGCAACTGGGTGACGCTGAAATTCTGACACGCATCCAGGCTGCCATTGGGCCGCAAGCACGTTTTACGGATGTGGGCCCACGCGCCAGCTTCCCCTTGAAGCTGCGCTTACGACAACCCGCGCTGAATAATCGCGAACTCTGGATCGGGAATGCCGCGCAAACCTTGCATCCGGTGTCTGGCCAGGGCTTTAATCTGGGCTTACGCGATGCGGCCTTGCTGGCACAGCATCTGCGTCATGCGATGGATCCGGGGTCGACCCACACACTCACCCCCTATGCGCGGGCTCGCCAACTGGACCGCTACGGTGCAGCGGCATTCACCGACGGCATTGTGCGCGCTTTCTCCACGCCGTTTCCTTTACTCAACACTGTTCGCGGTATGGGTCTGAGCGCGCTGGATCTGATCAGCCCCCTGCGGCATTTTGTGGCGCGTCGCATGATCTGGGGGGCTCGCGCCTGGCCTTAGCCTCGAAGCACGCGGCGCCACTCCTGCGGCGCAACAAAATTGACTAAAATTTAGGCAAAAATCAGGTTTTCGGGTTAGAATACAAGGCTTTCCCTCTTGCACCCGAGCCATGGAATTTGTTGGTTTTAACCTTCGAAACAATCTGTTTGTTGCGCCGATGGCCGGCGTGACAGATCGCCCATTCCGTCAGCTTTGCAAGAAGCTCGGTGCTGGATTGGCCGTTTCGGAAATGGTGACTTCGAATTCTCTGCTCTACGGCAGCGCCAAAACGCAACGCCGTGCCAACCACGATGGGGAAGTTGCACCGATCTCGGTGCAAATCGCCGGCGCTGATCCAGCCATGATGGCCAAAGCTGCAAAACACAATGCCGATCGCGGTGCCCAGATCATTGATATCAACATGGGCTGCCCGGCCAAAAAAGTCTGCAATGTGATGGCGGGTTCCGCCCTGCTGCAGCACGAAACACTGGTTGCCAAAATTCTTTCTGCCGTTGTGAATGCCGTACCGGACACACCGGTAACCCTGAAGATTCGAACCGGTTGGAACGTCGAAAACAAAAACGCCCCGAGTATTCTGCGCATCGCTGAAGAAAGTGGGATCCGTGCACTGGCCGTGCATGGCCGCACCCGTTGCCAGCAATACCGCGGCGAAGCCGAATTCGACACCATTGCCGCTGTTAAAGCGGCTGCACGCATTCCGGTGATTGCCAATGGCGACATCACCACCCCGGAAAAAGCCAAAACCGTCCTCGAAAAAACCGGTGCTGATGGCGTCATGATCGGCCGTGCCGCGCAAGGACGCCCGTGGATCTTCCGGGAGATCGAGCACTATCTGGCCACCGGCGAGAAATTGCCCGCCCCTGCCGTCACCGAAATCCAGAGCATTCTGCTGGAGCACCTGGAAGACCTCTACGGCTTCTATGGCACCGAAACTGGCGTGCGCGTTGCACGCAAGCACATCTCCTGGTACACCAAAGGCCTCAGTGGCTCGGCTGCTTTCCGCCATCAGATGAATCGTCTGGATTCCGTGATTGAACAACGCGCCATGGTTCAGGACTTTTTCAGCGGCCTGGGACAGCGTCACGAGCACCTGGTCTATGACACCAGCAATGCCAACGATGAGGAGCTGACCGCATGAGCACCCAGAACTCCTCCGAACTGGCCAAAGCGGTGACCACCGCACTGGAAAAATATTTCACCGAACTCAATGGTGAATCCGCTACGGCCGTTTATGACATGGTGCTCACCTGCGTAGAGCGCCCAATGCTTGAAGTCGTGATGCGCCAAGCCGCCAACAACCAGACTGTTGCTGCACAGATTCTCGGTATTAATCGCAACACCCTCCGCAAGAAGCTATCCGATCACGGATTGCTCTAAACCCTTTCTGAACTTCACCCTACCGCCATCATGAAAATCCGTCAGGCACTGCTCTCCGTTTCCGATAAAACCGGCGTTCTCGAATTCGCTCAGGCGCTTGATGCGCAGGGTGTCGCCCTGCTGTCGACCGGTGGCACAGCCAAGCTCCTGCGTGAAGCCGGCCTCAACGTCACCGAAATCGGCGACTACACAGGGTTCCCTGAAATGCTGGACGGCCGCGTTAAGACACTCCACCCTAAGGTACACGGCGGTATTCTGGCGCGCCGCGACCTGCCAGCCCATATGGCTACCATTGAGCAACACGGCATACCGATGATCGATCTGGTTTGCGTGAATCTGTACCCGTTCCGCGAAACCGTGGCCAAAGCGGGCGTGACACTGGAAGATGCAATCGAAAACATCGATATTGGCGGCCCGGCCATGGTTCGTTCGTCGGCCAAAAACTACAATGGTGTCGCGATCGTGACCGATCCGGCCGATTACGCTGGTCTGATTGAAGAAATGAAGGCCAACGGTGCAGTGCTGTCGCTGACCACCCGTTTTGGTCTGGCCAAAAAAGCTTTCACGCACACCGCACGCTACGATTCGGCCATCGCCAACTGGCTCACAGGCTTAGAGGCGGATGTTGAAACCAAACCTGCCGAAGCAGCGCCAACCCCATCAATATTCCCAAGCCATCTACAACTGGCTTTCGATCGTAGCGAAACACTGCGCTATGGGGAAAACCCGCTGCAAAAAGCGGCTTTCTACCGAGATAGCACACCAACCGCCGGCGCTATTGCTAACTACACACAACACGGCGGCAAAGAACTCTCGTACAACAATATCGCCGATGCCGATGCCGCATGGGAGTGCGTGAAAACTTTCCGCGAACCAGCCTGCGTCATCGTTAAGCACGCCAACCCTTGTGGCGTGGCAGTGGATAGTAACCTGCTCAAGGCCTACGAAAAAGCCTTCCAGACCGACCCGACCTCGGCCTTTGGCGGCATCATCGCCTTCAACGGCCTCGTTGATGTGGATGTGATTGAAGCCATGAACGAGCGCAAGCACTTCGTTGAAGTGCTGATTGCCCCGGCATTTACCCCGGCTGCCATGGCACTCCTCAACGCAAAAGCCAATCTGCGTGTACTCACCGTGCCTCTCCCAGAAGGTAATAACCCCGTCTATCACGCTCTGGAACTCAAGCGCGTGGGCGGTGGCCTACTGGTGCAGACGCCTGATGCTTTTAATGTTCAGGCCTCAGATCTCAAAGTCGTTACCAAAGTCCAGCCAACACCTGCCCAGATTGCCGACCTGCTTTTTGCCTATCGCGTCGCCAAATTCGTTAAATCGAATGCTATAGTATTCTGCGGTAACGGTATGACGCTTGGCGTCGGTGCCGGTCAGATGTCCCGCGTTGATTCAACCCGTATCGCCGCAATCAAGGCAGCCAATGCCAAGCTTTCACTGGCAGGCTCTGTGGTGGCGTCTGATGCATTTTTCCCGTTCCGTGATGGCGTAGACGTACTGGCAGAGGCCGGTGCTAAAGCCGTGATCCAACCGGGCGGCTCTATGCGTGACGAAGAAGTCATTGCAGCAGCGGACGAGCATGGCCTGGCCATGGTTGTTACTGGTGCACGTCACTTCCGCCACTAATTTCGATTAACTATTCAGTAGCCACCGCCATGAATCGTTCCCGCATCATTACTGCTTTACTGGCAGCGCTGTCCTTAATTTTCGCAGCGACTGTCTTTGCAGACGAAGCATCTGAACCCGCAGCGGCAACACCGCCAGCGAGCCAATCAGATACTACTTCCGGCACGCCCCAAAGCGTTGTCGTTGTAGGCTCGCCAAACACAACTCAGAGCGCTGAAAGCAAATCCTGGTATAGCAATGCCTGGGATACAGCCGGACAGCACCTCTCAGACATCTGGACCAAAGGCGATGTAGAACTCTACGTGCCTTTCTGGAGCTACCACCTGCCCTTCGCTTACAGTCCTGAAAAACGTGCGAGCTACACCGAATACCCGGCCGGTGGCGGCTTGGGTAAGGGCTGGTATAACGCCAGCGGCAACTGGGAAGGCGTCTATGTCATGGGCTTCCAGGATTCGCACGCACAACCGATGTACATGGCGGGTTATGGTTGGGTACCCACCTGGAACCCGATTAATGAACAATCCCGCATCGGCATCGGTGCAACCGTATTCCTGTTCATGCGCTCCGACATCAACGGCTACGCCCCGACACCGGGTATCCTGCCGATGGTCACTGCCGGCTACGGTCCGATCGATGTCCAGATGGCCTATATTCCCGGCGGTGAAGGCAACGGTAACGTGCTCTTCTGGTGGGCTAAGTACTCGTTCAAATAATTCGCTGTACGCATCAACCCATTTAATTCGCAGGATCGCTTCATGAAAATTCTCGTCGTTGGCTCTGGTGGCCGTGAACATGCACTCGCCTGGAAACTGGCTCAAGCGGCAGGCGTTACTCAGGTATTTGTTGCCCCCGGCAATGCCGGTACAGCTCGCGAACCAAAACTCGAGAATCTACCGATCACTGACATTAACGCACTGGCTGATTTCGCTGAACAAAACGCGATCCATCTCACGGTGGTTGGCCCTGAAGCCCCGCTCGCCGCTGGTATTGTCGACATGTTCCGTGCCCGCGGTCTGAAGATTTTCGGACCAACCAAAGCCGCTGCACAACTGGAAAGCTCCAAAGATTTCGCCAAACGCTTCATGGCCCGCCACAAGATTCCAACTGCCGGCTTCGAAACATTTACTGAGGCTGCCGCGGCTCATGACTATGTGAATCGCCAGGGTGCCCCCATCGTGATCAAGGCCGATGGTCTAGCCGCCGGCAAAGGCGTTGTGGTTGCCATGTCGCTCGACGAAGCCCATGCCGCCATTGACGACATGCTCTCCGGCAACAAGCTCGGTAGCGCCGGTGCCCGTGTGGTTGTTGAAGATTTTCTGGATGGGGAAGAAGCCAGCTTCATCGTGCTGGTCGATGGTAAGAATGTGTTGCCGATGGCGACCAGTCAGGATCACAAGCGCATTGGCGATGGCGACACCGGCCCAAATACGGGCGGCATGGGTGCCTACTCCCCTGCACCGGTGGTGACACCGACGGTACATGAACAAGCCATGCGCGAGATCATTCTGCCCACCGTACGCGGCATGGAAGCCGATGGCATTCCCTTTACAGGCTTTCTGTACGCTGGCCTGATGATCGGCAAAGATGGTTCGGTGAAAACCCTGGAATTCAACGCCCGCATGGGTGATCCGGAAACACAGCCGATCATGATGCGTCTGAAGTCCGATGCCGTCAAAATGTTCGAACACGCCATTGCCGGTACACTCGATCAAGCCAATACCGAATGGGACTCCCGTGTTGCGCTGGGTATCGTGATGGCGGCACAGAATTATCCGGAAACGCCACGCAAGGGCGACGTCATTCACGGTCTACCGGCAGGCAATGCTGCCGGTGAAGATGCCCATGTGTTTCATGCCGGTACCGCTGATGAAAATGGCAACGTGGTCACCAACGGGGGCCGCGTCCTGTGCGTCACCGCACTCGGCGACACCGTGGCTGCCGCGCAAAAGCGTGCTTATGAAGCCGCAGCAACGATCCAGTTTGACGGTATGCAATACCGCAAGGACATTGGCTACCGCGCTATCAACCGATAACAAGCACATACCATGAGCCAACTAACTGGCACCGAACGTTCTGCGGCCGTTCAAGCCTATCTGCAGGACTTACAGTCCCGGATTGTTCATGCGCTTTCGTTGCTCGATGGCAAGCCTTTCCGAAGTGACAGCTGGACTCGCCCAGCAGGCGGTGGTGGTACATCGTGCCTGATTGAAGAAGGCAACCTCATCGAGCGTGGCGGGGTTAATTTCTCGCACGTAATGGGTGAGCAATTACCGCCTTCTGCTTCTGCGCATCGTGCCGAGCTTGCTGGACGACCCTATGAAGCGATGGGCGTCTCTCTGGTGATGCATCCGCGCAATCCCTATTGTCCGACAGCGCACATGAATGTGCGTTACTTTGTCGCCCACCCACCCAAAGATCAGCCCGATGCAGCCCCTGTGTTCTGGTTCGGCGGTGGCATGGATCTCACGCCTTACTATGGCTTTCGTGAAGATGCTGTGCATTTCCACCAGACCTGCCGTGATGCATTAGCGCCTCATGGCGAGGCATATCACCCACGCTTCAAGGCCTGGTGTGATCAATACTTTTTCCTGAAGCATCGCAATGAAGCGCGTGGCGTTGGCGGGATTTTTTACGACGATCTGAATGAACCGGGTTTTGACGCTAGTTTTGCGCTCACCCGTTCAGTCGGTGATGCCTTTGTGCAAGCCTATGCGCCACTACTGGAACGTCGCCGCAATATGTCCTGGGGCGAGCGCGAACGCGATTTCCAGGCGTATCGTCGTGGCCGGTATGTTGAATTCAATCTAGTCTTCGACAGAGGTACGCTTTTTGGTCTGCAATCGGGCGGCCGTACCGAATCGATTCTGATGTCGATGCCACCGATCGTGAAATGGCGTTACGACTGGCATCCAGAAGCCGGATCCCCCGAAGCAGCACTTTACACGGACTTTTTGCCACACCAAGATTGGCTGGCTTAGACTTCCTCGATCGTTTTCGATCGACATTAGAAGGTGGAAGCAGGACATGGTGGCAGGTTTGGCTCGATTTCGGGCGCTTGCGCCATGAGAGCCGAGGCTGCCCTATGTTCTGCTCTTGGTGCTCCCACATGTAAACTACAGTTAGCGCACCTTATGTGTCTCTATAAATTCTCGCGCCTTGGCCGTCCACTCATCGGCCACCATACGACTTAACATGGCATCTGCCGCCTCTAGCAGATCCGCATCACACTCATTGTGTGGGATCTGCACCAGATACATTGAAAAGCGCTGCTGATCGCTTCGATAGTGACGCAGATTGCCTAAATGTGCCTGACGCCGGCAACTCGCCAGAAAGTGCTGAGACAAGCCATCTCTGGGGCGCAACGAACGCACTTGTAACAGCACGTCCTCCCAGCGCTCGGTCCCTAGTAGTGCACGAAGTTCCGTACGCAAATTCGCCGTGCTTCTGGGCGGTTTTACTTCGTGCTGAGCCAACATCAGCACCTGCAGCGCTGCCTCAAACTGACGACGCGCCACGAGCATCTCAGCCTCCTGCTGCAAACGTGCGGCAACCAATGCACCATCATCAGTATCTACCCGACCAAGCCAGACAGCTGCTCTATCCTGATCATCCAGCCCTTGCGCCGCACGTGCCGCCAGCAAATCCGCATAACCGCTTGCGAAGCCCAGTTTGCGCGCGCGCTCGGCGGCCTTAATCGATGCCTCGAAATGCCCTTCTAAAAGCAACCGCAGTGAGGATAGAAAGGTCTGTTCGCCTTTACGCTGTCGACGCAAGGCTCGGTAACGGGCAATCCGACCGGGCAATTGCAGGGTACCTTGCAACACTTTAAGCAAAACTGCGCCAACCAGTAGCGTGCCGAGGAGCGTCAGCACAAGAAAGTTAAGCGACATCTCGATGCGCCATGTCGAGAAAACAATCAAGGCATAGCCATCATTCCGGTGCATGAGATCAGCAATAACCACTGCCAGCGCGCCAAGCGCTAGCCCCCAAAGTAGCCACTTTTTCATTCGGCAGCTCCTTTGGCCTTAGTTTCGCTCGGAGAAGCTCCTTCTAGCGCTTGCGCATCGGTTACCTGCAACGGTGCATCTGATATTGCAGAACGCGCCATCGCTAAAGCGGTGCGTGTTGCCTCTAAACTCATCGCGGAGGGCTCAATATTTAACCCCGCAAGCTGTTGCAGTATCGAGAGATCGGTTTTAACCAGGGTATTGCTGGCATCATAATATTTCGCTATCCAGATACGAGCCTGACTAAGCGTCTGCTGATAGATTGCCGTATCTCGTTGAACCAGCGCATGTCGCGCATCCAGAAGCAGCAAACGCAAACCCTGTTGCAAAAACACACGTTGGTCGGGCGCGATCAGCGCTGCCTCAGCACGATCCAGCCGCTGGACCCGCACCATGCCACGAATAGACTGCCAGAGCTCCTCGGCCAGTCCAGCAACAACAATACGGGCTTTATCCATGAGTGTGTCAGCAGGGGCTACCGTTGACGACTCTAAAGGCACAGCCTCGGCCTGCGGCAAACGACGATCCTGTACCAATGGCAATTGGTGGATGCTGGCAATCACCCCATCCAGTTGTTCAATGCTCTCGCGCAGATCGTTCACGTGTTGCGACGTGATCGCTGCCTGATCTCGAGCTATGGCTAACCGCAACGCCTGTGCCGCTGATGTTGGATCATTAGCGAGTGTGCTTTGAGCTTCCTTAAGCGCATTCACCAGCAATTTGCTATCACCGGTTGCGACCCAGATTTGCCACCCGGTATCCAGGCGCTCTTCAAGCCGATCTAGCTGCAACAACTGCCGCTCTTGTTGCAGAGATTGACGTAACGTTTCAATCTCCTGGCGCATCTGTTGCTGATTGGCTAATGCCGACTCCAGCATCGCTAACCTGCTATCAACGGTGACTACCGCTGCTTCCTCACGATTCAATCCTTCCCAAAGCCTTAGGGTCCAGACTTGCTGACCCGCTACACCCAGAACCAGCAATGCCAGGACAACAACAATCCAGCGGCGGCTCCGTGAGGCGCGTTTCTTATTCGGTTCCTTGGGGGCAGATTTTGTGTGGTCAGTATCGTGGACATCAGTCATAGCGCTTCCATTCCAGGCTCGTCGGTTAACGATGATTCATTATACGTTTGTAGGAATCTCAAAATGCCGTCATCCCCACCATCGCAAACGACAACGTTCTCATACCCAAGATCTGTCGCACATTGAGCAATGCGTGCATGGGGCACGACCATAGTGAGTTGACGCATCCCTTGTGCCAAGCTATCAGGGGCTGCCCCCATAAATCGCTGCAACGATTCACTACTCGTGACGATCATAGTGGAGGGTTGATCGGTATGCATCAGCTGAGCGGTAACGCTGACCGCGTCCGAATCTAACGAACGTTGATAGACACTGGCCTCATCAACCTGAGCGCCCCGCTCACGCAATGTCCGGGCCATTAAATCCCTACCACCCTCACCCCGAATCAATGCGAAAGCGCGTCCCTGACATTGCGCGGGCGAAAAAAACGGCAGCGACAGCAATCCTTCACTATCAAACTGCACTTCTGGCTGTAAAACGTGATTCACACCTAGTTGGCCTAACACGCGTGCTGTTCCGGGTCCAACGACAGCGGCCGCAAGATGTTCTGGCCAAGGTTGATGCCTCGTTAGTGCCGGCCATGCCGAATGGACTGCATTCGCACTGACGAAAAGACAGGCACGATAAGTTTCTAAATGAGCAGCAATGGTTTCGAGATCACTGAGGTTAGAAGCAGGCTTGATGGCTAAAAACGGAATGTGCGTGGCACGCCCCCCTAACTGCGCTATGCCTGCCATCAGGCTTGCGGCTTGCCCCGCCGGTCGTGTGACCAGAATATGCTGCCCGACTAGAGGACCGGTCAGCGGCTGCGGCATGTTTAGCCCGCGTTGATCTGGCAAATCAGCGCATCCGCTCCTTGAGCCAACAAGCTTTCCGCTAAGGCAACCCCAAGGACTTCCGCTTCCGACCAAGCACCGCGACATTCACCTGACACAATTTTGGTGCCATCTACCGAAGCAACCAGACCGCGCAGCCAGAAGCGCTGATTGTCCTCGGTCAAAGCAAAACCGGCGATCGGCAGATGACAGCTACCACCTAACCGACGAGAAAAGGCACGCTCGGCGCGCACACAGGCAGCAGTTGCTTCATCTGCCAGCCCGTCAGCAATACGTTGCATTTCCGGCTGGCCTTCACAAATTTCAATACCTAATGCCCCTTGCCCTGGTGCCGGCAACATATCCGCCGGGTCGATCCGTGCGCGAATTCGGTCTGCCAGGCCTAGGCGCACGAGACCCGCCGCTGCCAGAATAATGGCGTCAAACTCACCGTCATCCAATTTGCGTAGACGCGTGTCCAGATTGCCGCGTAGTGGCTTGATCACTAGATGGGGAAAGCGTGCCCGAAGTTGTGCCTCTCGGCGCAGGCTTGATGTACCCACAATGGCGCCTAAAGGCAAGGCCGACAGCGACGCATACTTTGGACTGACCAACGCATCCCGCGGGTCTTCTCGTTCGCTAATCGCTGCCAAAACGAAGCCTTCCGGCATTTCCATTGGCACATCTTTCATCGAATGCACCGCCAGATCAGCGCGGCCTTCAGCCATGGCGACTTCGAGCTCTTTGATGAAAAGACCCTTGCCACCGATTGCCGCAAGTGGACGATCAAGAATCTGATCGCCGCGAGTTGTCATTCCCAGAATCTGTACATCACGTGTTGGATTTTGCGCCTGCAAAAGGCGTTGCACATGCTCTGCTTGCCACATAGCAAGGCGCGATTCTCGGGAAGCGATAATCAAAGGTTCAGACATAAAGCAGTTTCACAAAAGCAAAGGGCACGATTACCCTGAATGAATGCAATGCTAGCACGCGGACTCCCTTATAATGTGAGGTTTGTAGCCACTACACTCTCTTCTGCCATGTCCGCCAACGAAAAGACCTCCGCTTCGACCCCTTACACCTGGGCCGGGCGCTTTGACGAACCCATGTCGGAGCTCGTCAAACGATATACGGCTTCCGTTGATTTTGATCAACGGCTCTGGCGACAGGATATTCGTGGCTCCCTAGCTCACGCCCGTATGCTCGCCAAGCAGAACATTATCAACACACAGGATCTGGCCGATATCGAGCGCGGTATGGCGCAGATTCTGGGCGAAATTGAAAGCGGGGCGTTTACCTGGTCTTTGGATCTGGAAGATGTGCACCTCAACATTGAACACCGGTTGACCAGCCTGGTTGGAGACGCCGGAAAACGACTGCACACCGGCCGTTCCCGCAACGATCAGGTCGCTACGGACATTCGCCTCTGGTTGCGCGACAGCATCGATACACTGATCGAACTGTTCAAGCGTCTGCAAATGGCCTTAGTGAACTTGGCTGAACAACACGCAGACACGCCCATGCCTGGTTTTACGCATCTGCAAGTCGCGCAGCCCGTTACTTTTGGCCACCACCTGATGGCTTATGTAGAAATGCTGGCGCGTGACGCCGAACGCCTCACCGATCTACGTCGTCGGGTCAATCGTTTACCTCTAGGCAGCGCCGCACTTGCTGGAACAACTTATCCAATCGATCGCCACTTTGTTGCAGAACAACTCGGCTTTGAAGCCGTCTGCGAAAACTCGCTGGACGCCGTTTCCGATCGTGATTTCGCAATTGAATTCTGTGCTGCCGCGTCGCTAGCAATGATTCACCTATCGCGTTTTTCAGAAGAGCTGGTGCTGTGGATGACGCCACGATTCGGTTTTGTGATACTGGCCGACCGCTTCTGTACCGGCTCATCAATCATGCCGCAAAAGAAAAACCCTGACGTCCCTGAACTGGCGCGGGGCAAGACTGGGCGGGTCATTGGTGACCTCAATACGCTGCTGGTTCTAATGAAAGGTCAGCCGCTGGCCTACAACAAGGATAACCAGGAAGATAAAGAGCCTCTGTTTGACGCAGCAGACACACTCACTGACACATTGCGCATCTTTGTTGATCTGGTACCAGGCATCACAGTACGGCCGGAACCCATGGCTGCGGCACTACTACAAGGGTTTGCTACAGCAACTGACCTGGCAGACTATCTCGTTCGCAAGGGCTTACCCTTCCGTGCTGCCCACGAAGCTGTTGGCCTGGCGGTCAAAGCTGCTGAACAAAAGGGTGTTGATCTCGCCGATCTAACGCTGGTCGAGCTACAGGCCTTCTCACCGCTGATCGAAGCCGATGTCGTTCATGCGTTGACGATCGATGGTTCGCTGGCGGCTCGCAACCACATTGGCGGCACTGCCCCGACTCAAGTTAAAGCCGCCATAGAGCGCGCCAAGAAGCGCCTCGGTTCATAACAGCCCGAAGCGCTCTTGGTCGCGTTTACGCGTCCTCAGTTCTTGAGGTTTTCCAGCAAGGCTTGCAGTTCACCTGCCTGATACATTTCCATCATGATGTCGCTGCCGCCGATAAATTCGCCGTTAACGTACAGCTGAGGAATCGTCGGCCAGTTTGCATAGACTTTAACGCCTTCGCGCACGTCTGCGTTTTCCAGTACGTTAACGCTGTAAAAGCTGCTCACACCGCATTCGCGCAGCAACTTACAAGCGCGCTGGGAAAAACCGCACTGTGGAAACTGTGGTGTGCCCTTCATATAAAGGACAACCGGGTGACCTTTCACCTGTTCGTCGATGAGGGCCAGGACGGGATTATTGTTGTCGCTCATAGTCTGACTCCAAGATCAGTTGGGGGTATTAAAGAGCTGCGAGTCTAGCCAAGCCCGCCCCACACGTCAAACCAAACTAAGCGCTATGACGCAGTTTCTCAATCAGGCTATAGAGTGTCATCCCCGCCAGCAAACTGGCGACATAGAGAATCCCTTCGGGAATCCCTGCCCCCAGGAGGACTAAACCGGGCCCTGGGCAAATCCCGGTAACGCCCCAGCCAATGCCGAACAGCACAGACCCAAGAATAAGTCTCAAATCAATTTTTCGACTGATCGGTAGGTTCAGAGGTTCACCTGATAGCGTCTTCGGTTGCTTTTTAAGGAGCGCAAAACCGATGCTGCCCACAACCAAACCGCCACCCATGACCAAACCAAGGGATGGATCCCATGATCCGGCAACGTCGAGAAAGCCAATCACCTTAGCCGGATTGGCCATACCCGACAAAATCAGCCCCATGCCCAGTAATAAACCTGCGAGCCCTGCCGTCAGCCATTGCATCCCACGATTCATACCGACACCCCCAGCAGGTGACGCAGCACATACACTGTGATCACAGCCGACCCCATGAAGCTACAAACAGCAATAAGTGAGCGCATGGAGAAGCGGGACAAACCACAAATGCCATGACCACTCGTACAACCATTGGCGTAACGTGTACCAAGCCCCACCAAAACACCACCTACTACAAGACCCACAGAACCCGTCTGTTGCACACTCGCTGGCAATGCCGCAAAAAACGCCCAGACAATAGGCGCACCGATAAGTCCGACTAGAAAAGCAATCCGCCAGCCAAAAGGCTCTCGTTTTTGCTGAACGATCAACTCAACGACATGCCCCAGAATACCGCTGATACCTGCAATTCGCCCGTTGGCCCAAGCCAACCAGACTGCAGCCAAACCAATCATGAACCCGCCAGTTAACGCGGAGACTGCTGCGTAAAGCGTAAATGCCTGCCAATTAATACTCATGAATAGCAGCCTTTATCGTTCGCAGGCTTCGACCCCTTCTGCGCAGGCACAGAACAATAGAGCTGATGCAACACCTCCAAGATGACCTGCACATGCGGGTGAGACACACGATAGTAGATATATTTGCCATCTCGACGGGTTGCTACCAACCCTTCATTACGAAGCACGCCCAGTTGTTGCGAGAGCGTTGGTTGCTGAATATCCAGGAGCTCTTCAAGCTCTCCGACTGAATATTCACCCTGCAACATCTGACATAGCAACAACAGTCGATCCGGGTTGCCAATCACTTTAAGCAAAGAGACTACCTGCGCTGCCTGACTGCGCATCCAGTTCAGATCCAGCACGGCAGCATTCGCTGCGCGTGTTTCCTGCGCCGATACAACTTCTTCTGTTTTGGTTTTTTTTATAGCCACAACGTCACCTGTTTTGTTGGGTTATTTTAGTTATAAGCTATCATTATACCACTATATATATAAGCCATGGCTGCAACTGATTAATCACCCTAGGTTAAAATGCGCGTATGAGTGACTTTCCAACCTGGCGCAAACCAAGCGGCGCTCCCGTATCCTGCGTTGAAAAAATCAAAGTTCTCAATGAGAACTTCGCAGAGCTTCGCAATCTTGCCCAGGAAACACTGGATGACGCCCTGTTACTCGGTTGTAGCGAAACTCAGGCACGAGATGCCATTCGAGAAATGCTTGATGGGCTGACGACCGCTTACGATGAAATCCCGGAATAGCTGGTTTAAAGCCAACTAAGCCGTCGACCTTGCCAATCAAGAATAGCTGTTCGGTTAATCATTTTTTTAGCCAGTTCCGGATAAGCCTCTCTGATCACTGACTGCGCAAATTCTGACAAAAACCGTGCCTTGAGTGCCGCCCGAGCCTGATCTACACCAATGGCATCGTAAGGCACAGAGGACAACAACAAGAATCCATCATCTGGAATGCGTGCCGATGCCATATTGGCTTGAATAATCCCTGCTGCTTTGATAATCGGCTCAGCAAGATTGGGACTGTAGGGCCCAATAATCAATGCCAGATTGGGCGTATGCAGAAAATCAAATCCGCGACCCAAACAAATCATCCACTCCCGATGCTCGATATCGAGCTGGCGGAGCCCCAACTGCACCTGGGTTCTAATCGCGGCAACATGCTTAAAATTCCCCACCACTAGCGGCAACAAGTCCTCGCGCATGGTACTGGGCATCTCCGGTAGCAACTCGGTAAGCTGAGCCCTCAACTTCTCCGGATTGCAATCCTCAAGCGCTGCAACCCGAAGCACCTGACCATCAGCACCGTGTAAGACCAACGCATCTTCATCCGTTTCGAAACCACACACCAACGGATAGACCGTACCGTGTGCAGTCCCAAAAATAGCCGATATCTGCTGCTTGATTTCTTGCGTATGATCTATTGCAGCTTGCTGGTCATAGCCAAAACCCGCACAGCCCCGATGATGATCACCTCTTGAATAATGGTAAGTCACCAGGAACAACACCTGCCGCCCTTCGTGCACTCTATCCATAACATACTGGGTAACAACTTCCCCCAGGTGCGGCCAGCCCAGGTCAAACTTTCCGCCCAAATTGCGAAATGGCATCAGCAACCCGATTGGTGTACCCGTCGCTACCGGAATATTAATTCGGCCGTCCATACATTTAAGGACGGCAATCGCTGTCGGGTGCTGGCTCTGATAACGCGTCCTCGCCAACACAGCCTCCGGACCACGATAATCCTCTCCGTGACGTGCCGCTAAAGCAGAGAGCCAATCGATACGCGCTTCAATCGGTTTACTATGAACATCGTTCAGAACATCGTTCACTTCAGACCTCCGGTTCAAGCAACAAGGTACTGATTCATCCACTCACGGGTGAATCTTAGATCAATTAGCACCAATCAATGCATTTTGCGTTCGCGGGCTTGCTAGTCGTTCCAGCCACCATCGTTGCGCTGGGCCTGGTTCTCGTCCACTTACCCGCCAGGCGTAAGACAAATGCGCAGGTCTACGTTGTGGCATACGTAATTTTTCAACCAATCGCCCCGCCTTTAATTCACGACGAATCAAAGGTTCGGGCAAGTACCCGCATCCCAAGCCTCGAATCTGCGCTTCTATCTTCAGTGCCATGGACGGCACAGTCAGAACATCTTGCCCCGGCAGCAAGCCAATCGTCATTGGTGTCATTTGCTGTGCACTATCGGCTAAAGCAATCATTCGATAAGGCATCAACAGCTCATCGGTAATGGCACCAGACACACCAGCCAATGGATGATCCGGCGCTACAACAAAAAGAAAGGGCACCTCTCCCAGTGGCGCACTCTGGATACCCGCGGGGGGCGCCGGTTGGTCAGCAACACCAATGGCCAGGTCTGCACGGGAACTGACCAACGCCTCCCAGGTGCCCGACAAAGTTTCGCGTTCCAGCCGAATACGCGTCGGTGGCTTCAATGCAAGAAATTCGCCAATAAGATCCAGCACCGTCCCTTCATCAATGATGCTATCAACAGCGATATTCAGTAGGGGTTCCCAGCCTGTAGCCACACGTTTAATCCGTTGGGCAACCGTTTCTAACTCAGCCAATAATCGGTCACCCTCCTGAACCAACTCTGCGCCCGCAGGCGTCAAACGTGCTTGCCGAGAGCTTCGGTCAAAAAGCAGCACATCCAGCTGCTCTTCGAGTTGACGAATACTGTAAGTCACTGCGGACGGCACTTTACCCAATGCCCGCGAGGCTGCGGCGAAACTACCGCTTCTGGCAATCAAACTGACCATTGCGAGCAATTCAGGCGTGAGGGGCGAACGTTGCATAGCCGATCCAATTGTTCAAATAATTTGAATGATGCCATCAATTGATCAAAGCCACATCCCTACCGGCAAGACTAAAGTACACGCATCAAGGAGATTCATTATGTTGATTAAACGACCAAGTGCCGCGCGTGGCCATGCTGACCATGGTTGGCTACGCTCGTTCCATAGCTTTTCCTTTGCCGAATACTTTGACCGTAACCACATGCATTTCGGGCCACTTCGCGTCATCAACGAAGACTGGGTAGCCGCAGGTACCGGTTTCGGCATGCACCCGCACAAAGATATGGAAATCGTCACCTATATTCTCGATGGCGAACTGACGCATCAGGACAGCATGGGGCATCAGGAAGTGATCCGCCCGAATGACGTGCAACGCATGTCGGCAGGCACGGGCGTCTTTCATAGTGAATTCAACCGACATCCCGCCGACACGTGTCACCTGTTGCAGATCTGGATCATGCCCGATCAGAAAGACCTCACCCCGGAATACGAGCAGACGGCTTTCGACCCTGCCGAAAAACGCGGCAAACTCCGCCTCGTCGCTGCCCCGGATGGCGCCGAGGGTGCCGTCACAATCCATGCCGACACTAGACTCTATGCGGGCTTATTCAACGACACCGAAAGCGCTAAACATTTACTGCCTGCAGATCGAATGGCTTACGTACACGTGGCACGTGGAACGCTCACAATCAACGGTGAAGCGCACAGCGCCGGCGATGCCCTAATGCTGCGCGATGAACCCGCAGTAATCCTCACCAATGGTCAACAGGCTGAAGTCCTCGTCTTCGATTTACCACATCAGTAATAACCTGAGTTACCCAAAACCCCACCCCAACCGGAGATTCACCATGACTAAAACCGTTGTTGTCTATCACAGTGGCTATGGCCATACCGTCAAACAGGCCGAAGCTGTCGCCAAGGGAGCGCATGCCGAACTCATCGCCATCAGTGCCGAAGGTGACATCACTGGCGAGCAATGGGCTGCGCTTGATGCCGCCGATGCCATCATTTTTGGTTCGCCGACCTATATGGGCACCGTGACCTGGCAGTTCAAAAAGTTCGCTGACGCCACATCCAAGCCCTGGTTCACTCAGAACTGGAAAAACAAGGTGTTCGGCGGCTTTACGAACTCAGCTACCATGAATGGCGACAAGCACTCCACCATTCATTACTTCATTACGCTGGCCATGCAGCACAGTGGTATCTGGGTCGGCACAGGCCTCATGCCGTCAAACAGCAAAGCCGCACAGCGTAATGACGTTAATTACGTTGGTTCGTTTGCTGGTGCCATGATGCAAACGCCATCGGATGCTTCTGCCGATGAAGTGGTGCAAGGTGATCTGGAAACCGCCCGCCTTTATGGCGAGCGTATTGCGCAGGTCGCCGGCCAGTTCCGCCCGGCCTGACCCATGACGCTGCCCACCTTGTTCGTGCCGCACGGCGCACCCACCTTTGCGATTCGGCCGGGTGCGGCCGGTGCGGCACTGGTTGATCTGGCGCAAAAGCTTGGACGCTCTAAAGCGATTATTGTTGTGAGCCCCCACTGGGAAACCAGCGAACCCACCGTGGGCAGCGCTAGCGATCTGGAAACCATTTACGACTTTAGCGGCTTCCCTAACGAGCTCTATACCTTGAAATACCACGCTCATGGCGATGCTGCCCTTGCCCAGCAAGTAGCGGATCAGCTCAAGAGCGCTGGTTATACCGCCAAGATCGACGCACATCGCGGCCTCGATCATGGTGCCTGGGTGCCGCTACGCATGATGTACCCGGCTGCCGACATCCCCGTGATTCCCTTATCGATCAAACTGCATGCTGGCGCTGCCTATCACCATGCCCTCGGCGAAGCGCTACGGCCGCTATCAACAAAGGGCTTTCTGATCATCGGCACCGGTAGCATTACGCATAATCTGCGTGACTACATGTTCTGCGTCCACAACAACCTACCAACCCCAGATTACGTACCCCGTTTTGCCAACTGGATCGACGCGCAACTTAAGTCTGCAGATATTGACCGTTTAATTAACTATCGCAGGCACTCTCCCGATGCAGCCCAGGCACATCCGACAGAAGATCACCTGATGCCCTTCTTTGTAGCCTTAGGCGCAGCAGACGCGGCTGTCTGTGCCGAGCGCTTTTACGCGGGGGTCGATGACCTGGTGATTGCCATGGATGGGTACCAGTTTAATGGGGCGGTACAATAGGGTTTTACATTTCTCCGAAGAGTCACGATTATGTCCGCTCCAGCCTGCCCGCAATGTACCCTTGAAAACACCTATCCCGACGGCACCAACTTCGTTTGCGCTGACTGCGGTTTCGAATGGCCCATCGAAGCTGAAGCAACTGAAGAAGATGGCCCACGCATTGTCAAAGATGCGAACGGCAACGTACTGAACGATGGTGATAGCGTTGTACTGATCAAGGATCTCAAGCTCAAAGGCTCGTCGAGCACGATGAAAGTAGGCACCAAGATCAAGAGCATTCGAATTGTTGATGGTGATCACGAACTGGATTGCAAGTCAGACTTCGGCAGCATCATGCTCAAGGCCTGCTTCGTTAAGAAAGCCTGATTCAACCAGCTTCAAAGCAAAGGCCACCCTTTGGGTGGCCTTTGTGCTTTCGGGTGACGATAACATTAATCGTTGAGACCGTACCCCACCGGGTCGGTTTTACCCGAGAACATGTGATACACGCGCAGGAAGTAGAACACCACCAGCGGGAACATCACACTCGCGCCCCAGAACATGAACTGCAGTGATATAGCCGGAGCTGCCGCCTGTTCGATGGTCAGCGAGTACGGCATCATGTACGGCCAGAATGACAGCGCCAGCGAGCCAAAGGCCGAGGCGATGATCAGCATGCACCAGGCAAACGGCGCGCGTTCATGCGAACAATCGTGGCGGCTCGTGCGGAACGCACCCAGCAGACCGACAAAGCCTAGCGCCGGCACAATCCAATGCCATAGCGGTGCGCTCTCCCAGGCATGGCGCACCGGCAGATCCACCCCCTGAGTTACTAGGAAGGCCGCCAGAACGAAGACACAGAAAGCCACCGATAGGCCACGGAGTTGTGCACGCGCACGCTTGGCAACCGCACCTTCTGTCTTAAGGATCAACCAGCCTGCACCCAGCATGCTGTAGCCAACAACCAGACCCAGGCCACACATCACCGGAAAGGGTGCCAACCAATCCCAGCCATCGCCCACATAAGTGGTGCCCTGAATTGGCAAGCCCATGATCATGGTGCCAATCGCTGCGCCTTGCACAATAGTGGCAACGGCAGAGCCAATGACAAAGCCCCATTCCCAGAGGCCGCGTGCTTTAAGTGCCTGCTCACGGAACTCAAACGAAACACCGCGGAAAATCAATCCAATGAGCAAGAGCACCACAGGCAGATAGAAGGCAGAAAGAAAGATCGCGTATATCGCAGGAAATGCACCGAACAAGCATGCACCCACAATAATCAACCAGGTTTCATTGCCATCCCAGAAGGGCGCAATGGCACCGATGACGGTGTTACGCTCTTCGTCGCTTTTGGCCGTTGCAAACAACATGGCAACGCCAAAGTCATACCCATCAACAATGATGTAAACGAGGATAGAGAAGGCGATCAAGCCAGCCCAGAAGTAAGGCAGCCAAGGGCTCATGGATTCTAAACTCATACGGCCTCCGAGATGTTCGGGCCATCATTGGATGGGCCCTTCTTGAAAAGATTCCAGATGTAACGCAGGCCAAAGCTATAAATAATCAGATACACCGACACGTAAAGAATCAGACTGGTCAGCGCATGGTTAACGGTCAGCGACGGCGTCACGGCATCGGATGTGCGCACCAGGCCAGTGACGACCCACGGCTGACGACCGACTTCCGCGGTATACCACCCAGCCAATACACAAATCCAACCGATTGGAAATGAAAGCGCCGTGACATGAAGGAACCAACGTGAACGTTCAATACTGTGACGGAGGTTATGCCATGTGCCATACCAGCCGATAAAGAGCATAAGCAGGGACAAACCCACCATAATGCGGAACCCATAGAACGGCACAAGGAACGGCGCGCGCTCATCAGCGGGCACATCCTTGATACCACGCTGATAGGAATCCGGGTTACCCGAATCAACCACGCTGCCCAGCACCGGAATACTGATTTCGAAGCTGTTCTTTTCTGCTTTATTGTCTGGCCATGCCGCAACGATCAGCGGTGCGCGCGTGCCACTTTCCCAGCGACCTTCAACGGCTGCGAATTTGCCCGGTTGATAATCACGAATAATTTCACCAGCCAGGTGGCCAAAACCCATCTGAATCGGGGTAAACACCGCCATCAGACCCATGCCCCAGATTAGCATGGCTTTAGCCGTTGTCTTGTAAAGGCCCTTGAGGGTGTACCAGGCACCAGTCGCTGCTACAACGGTCGCTGTGGTGAGGTACGCCGCCAACAGCATGTGCAGCCAGCGTGTCAGAAAGACATGACCACTGATAATTTCGCGCCAATCAGTCGGCACAAAACGACCAGAGGAATCAATCGCATGACCTACTGGCACCTGCATCCAGCTGTTGTTCGCCATAATCCAGAAGGAAGACAGCGTTGTACCCAGAGCGACCAGAACGCAAGCCATCAAAAAAGCACGCGGCGACACTTTGTTACGGCCAAACAGCACAACGCCAAGGAAGGTTGCTTCCAGAATAAATGCCGTAAAAGACTCATATCCCAGCAGCGGCCCCTGAATTGACCCGGTTTTTTCACTCAGGACACTCCAGTTGGTGCCAAACTGAAAGGCCATAACGATGCCGGAGACCACCCCCATACCAAAGGAAACGGCAAAGATCTTGACCCAGAAGTCAAAGAGTTTGCGGTATACCGGATTACCGGTTGCCTGATTGCGCCATTCCAGCACCGCTAGCCAGGCCGCGAGACCAATCGTGAATGATGGGAAGATAATGTGAAAAGTAATCACAAATGCGAATTGAATTCGCGATAGATCCAACGCCGTTAAATCCAAAACAATCTCCTATGGCAAACCGATCAAACCGGGTGCCCTTAAGACAAAAAAAGCAGGGATGGCCAGGAACCCTCACCCAATGCGAAGACGAACAAGTTCAAGCCGTATAATCAACGAGTTGCGTATTATATTTCACCGCAGCAAATTTCCGACATCTACTTTGTTTAATTTGAATGCTTTTGAAGGTTAATAGACAACCATGTCTCACCTAACGCAAGATTTGCTACTCAGTTTTTGGTCTCTCGGAGCCCTTGAAGTCAATCTTGTGCTGTTTATGCACTTAGCCGGCTCCATGTTTTTAGGCATGCTGGTTGGGTACGAACGCTCGTATCACGGTCGCGCTGCGGGCATGCGTACCTTTTCTCTCGTTTGCATGGCATCCACAGGCATCGTGGCCGTTTTTGGCTATCCAGAACTCTGGTTTGGCGGACAAAACATCAATAGCATTACTGCTGATGGTCCATCAAGAGCCATTCAGGGCATCGTTACGGGTATCGGCTTTCTGGGTGCCGGGGTCATCATTCACGAAGGCCGTTCGATTTCTGGCTTATCAACGGCGGCCTCTATCTGGACAGCCGCTGCAATCGGCATATTAATAGGCTTGGGGTTTTATGCCGCAGGCATTGCCTTGGCCGTTTTATGCGCCTTCAGCATGACGATCGTGCTGCAGCTTGAACGTTGGTTACCGCGTCGCAAGCGTTACTTATTTGAATTAAGTTTCAACCTGCACGGCCATCCTAACGCTGAAACTCTTAAAGAACTGGCTGAAGCTAACGGATTCACAGTAGGGACGGACACCATCTCGATTAGCCTTGGCAAGAACCACCAGTTCTGGTCCTACACAGCAACCACCCGTGCGCGTATCAAGCCCGACTTAGCAAACCTGGGGCAAGCGCTGCAAAAAATGGACGGCCTGGAAAAATTCAGCATTTCACCGACACGCATTTAGTGACTTACTTGATAAGCACATGAACCTACCCAACCTGATCAAAGAAATCGGCCGTGGCGCTAAAGGTGCCCGCTCACTCTCGGCTGACGAAGCAGAAATGCTTTTTACAGCCATGTTGCAGGGTGCCGTACCCGACCTTGAACTCGGTGCGATTCTGATCGCTTTACGCGTCAAAGGCGAATCTGACGAGGAATTAATCGGGTTCTGTAGGGCCATGCAGTCCACCACGCACACCATTCAGGCAACAGACAACACGCCGATTGTTGTTTTACCTACCTACAACGGTGTTCGTCGCCAGCCAAATCTACTGCCTTTATTAGCGATATTACTAAGAGACGCCGGCCTTAAAGTACTGATTCATGGAAGACATGATTTTGATCATCGTGAAAACCCCTTCCCACTCTTCAAGGCGTTAGGGGTTCATGTATCGGCATCAATAGCACAAGCCCAAACGCAGCTCGATGAAACAGGGATTGCTTTGCTAGACATCGAACAACTGAATCCGGGACTTAACGCTTTGCTTAATTTGCGCAGCCGTTTAGGTGTGCGCAACACCGCACACACACTCTGCAAACTATTGGATCCCTGCCCAGGCCAATCGATACGGGTCGTTAACGTCACGCATCCGGAATATCTCATTCGCATGACTTCCCTGCTAACAACGCAGCGAGCACATGCCATGCTGCTCCGTGGGACTGAAGGTGAAGCATTTGCTAACCCGCGCCGTCGCCCAGAACTGATGGGCTTTAAAACCGGCCGCGGAGAGGTTTTATTTGCCGCGGAAGAAGGGGGCACACCGCCCATTGCGGGGTGGCCTGAAAACGCTGACTTTGATGAAAACCAAAAGTTAATTCACCACCTATTGGCTGAACCTGAGCGCTTACCGCAACCCATTCTCGACCAGGTGCTCGCCCTCAAGGCGCTCTGCTAAGCGCATTAGCTACCTTAAATACTTATCAACTAGCGGCGCGCCCCAAGCGATCGCGCACTGCGAGCCAGTCAGCCGTGTCGGGCAACGACTGCACATAGATATTGCGATAGTCTTTTTCATCCAAATCTCTCAAGACTCGATAAAAGTCATGAGCAAAAGACGCAGGCTGATCCGCTAAAACCATAACATCACCGTGTTGACGTAACGTTTCAGGCAATGATTTTCTATCGCGCACAATCACAGCACAATGACCTGCTGCTAGCTTCTCTTCAATCGCCTCGAGTGGCAAAACGGTGAGTGGTGTTCGTGGCGCGTAGTGGGATGCCAAACTACCGGATACCCGAGGTGCACTATGGATTGAGTTCTGCACGACACTTGCTGCAACAACCGGTTTCCCCAACACCAGTTCAATCTGCGCCTCTGTAATTGCACCCGGACGCAGAATGACAGGCACACCCCGCGAGAGATCAACAATCGTTGACTCAATGCCAACCAGGCAATCGCCACCATCCAGTATGAGTGAAACTTCATCACCCAGCTCTTGGGCCACATGCGATGCCCTGGTTGGGCTGATTCGTCCAAACTTATTAGCCGAAGGAGCCGCCACACCACCCCGAGATGGATTCTTAGCAGCGAATACACGCAGCAGTTCGAGCGCAACAGGATGCGCTGGCACTCGAATGCCAACGGTATCCTGACCACCAGTGACACAATCGGGCACACTAGCGGCCTTTTTTAAAATCAGGGTCAAAGGTCCCGGCCAAAACGCTTCGGCCAGCGCCCATGCATCGTCTGGGATCTCTCTCGCATAATTTGGCAGTAAATCATCAGCACCCAGATGCACAATCAACGGGTGATCCGCTGGTCGACCTTTGGCCGCAAATATTTTTGCTACGGCCTCGGGATTATTCGCATCGGCGGCCAAACCATAAACCGTCTCGGTCGGTAGACCGATGAGTCTGCCGGCCAGAAGCAATTCAACGGCGCGGGCAATCGCATCCGCACCGGCATCAATCTCAGGCATCGGACAGACCCAGAATCGCACGTGCCTTTAAGGCTTGCTCATACACCCACTTCGAATCTTGGCCGATGATGGTGAAGTGCCCCATCTTACGACCTGCACGCGGTGATTCTTTGCCATAAAGATGCAGAGAAAGTCCCGGGATAGACAACAAGCCGTTCCAATCCGGCTCACGCTGCATCCCATTCTCAAACCATAGATCGCCCAACAGATTCACCATCACAGCTGCGGAGTGCGCGCGGGCTTCACCTAACGGCAAACCACAAAGCGCCCGAACTTGCTGTTGGAACTGATTCGTTGCGCAGGCATCCAGCGTGTAATGACCACTATTGTGCGGCCGCGGCGCCATTTCATTGACGACGAGTTGACCACGGGTTACAAAGAATTCAACACCCAGAGTTCCTACATAGCCCAGACAACCGGCCAGTTTCTCCGCCACTTCACAGGCCGTATCTGCCAAACAACTCGAACCCCATGCCGGAACAATGCTCACATCAAGAATGCCATTGCGATGCCGGTTTTCCGCGGATGGAAATGCTTTCACTTGGCCATCCTGGCCTCGCGCCAGCACAACGGAGATCTCATAATCCAGTGGCAATTTAGCTTCAAGAATACAACGCACACTGCCCAATTCAACCCAGGCCGTTTCGGCTGCCGCACGGTCTTCAACGACTGCTTGGCCCTTACCGTCGTAGCCCAAACGCGCTGCTTTCAGGACACCAGGAAACAGTTGGTTCGGCACCTCACGCAGATCTTCCAGCGAATTAATTTCTGTGAATGGACCATGAGGCAAGCCATGAACCTTCAGAAAAGTCTTTTCGGCAATCCGATCCTGGCACACGGACACCGCAGCGGCAGAGGGATGCACCGAGACACGCTCAGCTAAAAGCGCCAAGGTCTCAGCCGGCACGTTTTCAAATTCAGTCGTGACGGCAGCACAGCCCTGAGCAAGGGCTGATAAAGCTGCAGCGTCATCGTAATCGGCACACAAATGGCGATCAGCAATTCGACCTGCCGGGCTATCCGTATCAGGATCCAGCACCCAAACCTGATACCCCAGTTCGTGTGCCGCCATAACGAAATAGCGGCCAAGCTGGCCGCCACCGAGCATGCCCAGCACCGCTGGTGCTGGAATAAAAGATTTCTTCATCAGACTTCCGGCAGTGTCATCGCCAGCACTTTGGCAGATTGCTGCTGGCGGAACTTCTGTAAACGTTCGCTCAATGCCGCATCATGATTCGCCAGCATGGCAACAGCGAAAAGCGCTGCGTTGGCCGCACCTGCCTCACCAATAGCGAATGTGGCAACGGGAATACCCTTCGGCATCTGGACAATCGAATGTAGCGAATCGACACCTGACAATGCTTTTGATTGAACCGGCACGCCAAGCACTGGCACTATGGTCTTTGCAGCCAGCATACCCGGCAGGTGCGCTGCACCGCCCGCACCCGCAATGATGGCTTGCAGACCACGGCTACCCGCCGTTTGAGCGTATTCAAAGAGCAGATCGGGCGTACGGTGCGCGGACACGACACGCGCCTCAAATGGCACGCCAAACTCTTTAAGCATCACAGCCGCTGCTTGCATCGTGGGCCAATCCGAATCTGACCCCATCACGATGCCAATCAAAGGCGTTTTTTTATCGGCATTCATTTGACAGTTCCTTCGGCAAAACGTTCTGCAGAGGTCAATGTGTTCGCCAACAACATGGCAATCGTCATCGGACCCACACCACCCGGTACCGGGGTAATGGCACCGGCAACCGGTGCGACGGCCGCAAAATCAACATCACCACACAAGCCCCCACCCGCCTCAGCAGGCAAACGATTAATGCCCACGTCAATCACCAAAGCACCCGGCTTCACCATATCGGCAGTCACAAACTTCGGCTTACCAATCGCAGCCACAAGAATATCGGCGCGACGAGTGTGTGCATTCAGATCCTTGGTACGCGAGTGGCACACGGTCACCGTACAACCCGCATGTAGCAACAGCATGGCCATCGGCTTGCCGACAATGTTCGAACGGCCGATCACTACCGCTTCTTTACCATTCAGATCGACACCCGTTTCAGCAAGCAACTTCATCACACCATAAGGCGTGCAAGGAATGAAACGCGGATCCCCCTGCATCAAGGCACCGACATTCGCCGCATGAAAGCCATCCACATCTTTTTCCGGGCGAATGGCTGCAAGCACTTCGGCTTCGTCAAACTGTGGCGGGAGCGGCAATTGAACCAGAATGCCATGGACAGCCGGGTCTTTGTTCAGTTCAGCGATCTTGTCGAGCACGCGCTTCGGCTCAACATCGGCTGCAAATGGAAAATCAAACGAGACCATACCGGCCTCATGGCAAGCCTTGATCTTGTTACGCACATACACTTGCGATGCCGGATTTTCACCTACAAGAATGACAGCCAGTCCTGGCCGGGTTCCCTGAAGCGCCAATTCATCGGCACGCACTTTAAATTCGGCACGCAAACGTTTGGATAACGCGGCACCATCAAGAATTTGAGCAGTCATAGGATGTTATTTTACTGCAAACCGCCACTGGGCCACTGAAATTCCCTGTGTAGCCACATCGGCCGCCAAACGATCGATATCCGGCCCGGAAACCACCAGGTCAGGACATCGGGCAGAAAAATCCCGAATTCTCCTTAACGGCAACGGGCTGCTCCAGGCCAGCATTAAGCTATTGCCAGAATGTTGCTCCAACTCCGGTTGCCACCCCACATGTAACGCACCTGATTTATTTCGCGCACGTCGCCACTCCTGATTGAGGGGAGAAGCCTCTATGGCGGCTGTGACTGCTATTTGCCTCGTCGATAACCACGCAGGATCAGTCACTTCCTCCTGCAGGCCTGTAGCTAACCCGCCGGACAATAAATCACCCCCGCCAAACACCACGACCGGCACTAGATATTCTGCCGAAAGCGCCAGCGCCTCTGCCAACCAGATTTCCTCAACACGCTGCGGGGCCTCATTCAGCTCCAGCACCGGCACTCCAAAATTGCGTAAAGATTGCCGAAACAAGCCGGACTCTCCATGCACCTCCGGTTGATAACCATGCCATTGCGGGTCCTCGCAGCGTAACCGGCTCAAATACCGGGCAAAAGAGACTTCTCGTGTAGACATGTTGCGATCATGCCACGCTCTCTATCAAAGAACGAATGAACTGCTTGACGCATGATAAATCGAGCTTTAGTATTTTCACATAACAAGACGTTATTTCATATTGCAAAACAATCAACGCATATACCGGTTGTGCGGCGCGGAACTTCACGATGCCACATACCGCTATAGTCACTACGGGTTGTCCAAATCGAGTCATAAAGGCTGGTCATTACGGGTCCCATAGGAATCCGTCTCAATTAGGAGGCAGCATGTCGGCAGAAAACGAAATGAATTCCGCAACCGGTCAAAGCATTGATTCGGACCCTCAGGAAACCCGCGAATGGCAGGATGCGCTCTCCGGTGTTATCAGCAATGAAGGAGATGAACGTGCGCACTTCCTGATTGAAACCTTGATTGAGCAGGCACGGGAAAAAGGCATCGATCTGCCCTACTCGGCCAATACCGAATACATCAACACCATTCCGACGGCACTCCAACCCAAATATCCGGGCAATGCCGATATGGAGATCAAGATTCACTCCTATATTCGCTGGAATGCCATGGCCATGGTTGTTCGAGCCAATAAGCACACGAACGTAGGCGGGCATATCGCATCATTTGCCTCTGCTGCTGCGCTGTACGACGTGGGCTTTTCCCACTTCTGGCACGCTCCTTCGGCCGAGCATGACGGCGACCTGATTTTCTTCCAGGGCCACTCGGTCCCCGGCGTTTATGCGCGCGCCTACATGCTGGGCCGCTTTACAGAAGAACAACTCGATCACTTCCGCCAGGAAACAACCGGCAAGGGCATTTCCTCTTATCCGCACCCCTGGCTGATGCCAGATTTCTGGCAGTTCCCAACGGTGTCCATGGGCCTGGGGCCTATTCAGGCCATCTATCAGGCACGCTTCATGAAGTACCTGGCAAGCCGCAACCTGATCGATGCACAAAAGGCTGAATCGCGTAAGGTCTGGGCCTTCCTGGGTGATGGCGAAACGGACGAAGTCGAATCGCTGGGTGCGATCGGTATGGCTGGCCGCGAAAAGCTCGACAACCTGATCTTCGTTATCAACTGTAACTTGCAACGACTGGATGGCCCGGTACGCGGCAATGGCAAGATCATTCAAGAGCTGGAATCCGAATTCCGGGGTGCCGGCTGGAATGTCATCAAACTGATCTGGGGCACCCATTGGGATAGCCTCTTCCACCGTGACACAAAGGGCATTCTCAAACAGCGCATGATGGATCTGTGCGATGGCGAGTACCAGACCTTCAAATCTAAAGATGGCGCCTACGTTCGTGAGTACTTCTTCAATACGCCGGAATTGAAAGCGCTTGTTGCCGATTGGACCGATGATGAAGTCTGGCAACTGAATCGGGGGGGGCACGATATCTTCAAGATCTTTGCCGCCTATGACCGTGCCAGCAAACACAAGGGGCAACCTACGCTAATCCTGGCCAAAACCATCAAAGGCTTTGGCATGGGTAAAGCCGGTGAAGCGATGAACACCTCGCACCAGCAAAAGAAAATGGATACCGAGCAGATCGCCCGGTTTCGTGACCGTTTCTCGCTGCCCGTTAAAGACGAACAACTCGAAGAACTGCCATACCTCAAATTTCCCGAGGATTCTGACGAATATAAGTACATGCGCGAGCGTCGCATGGCCTTGGGTGGTTTCTTGCCACAACGTCGTCGTAAAGCTGATCCTCTGCCGATTCCACCGCTATCCAGCTTCGATGCGCTGCTCAAGGCCTCGGGTGAAGGTCGCGAACTATCCACCACCATGGCCATCGTACGCATCATGAATATGATGCTCAAAGACAAAGTGGTCGGCCGCAATGTGGTGCCGATTGTGCCGGATGAATCCCGCACCTTTGGCATGGAAGGTATGTTCCGCGCTGTAGGTATCTGGAACCAGCAAGGCCAGAACTATGTCCCTGAAGACCATGACCAGCTCATGTTCTACAAAGAGACAAAAGATGGTCAGGTATTGCAGGAAGGCATCAACGAAGCGGGTGCCATGAGCGACTGGATTGCCGCTGCAACGGCCTACTCGGTGCATGGCGTTCAAACCATCCCGTTCTATATCTGCTACTCCATGTTTGGTCTGCAACGCACGCTGGATCTCTGCTGGGCGGCCGGCGATCAACGCGCTCGCGGTTTCCTGATTGGTGGCACGGCTGGCCGCACCACGCTGAATGGCGAAGGCCTGCAGCACGAAGATGGTCACAGCCTCCTGCTCGCCAACCTGATACCAAACTGCATTTCCTACGATCCGACATTCCAGTATGAAGTGGCGGTTGTCACGCAGGACGGTATGCGCCGCATGCATGAAGATCAGGAAGACATCTTCTATTACCTGACTGTCATGAATGAAAACTACGAACATCCTGAAATGCCGGCTGGTGCTGCGCCAGACATCATCAAGGGTATGTACGCCTTCAAGAAGGGTGCGGCTGGCAATGGTCCACGCGTTCAACTCCTAGGTTCTGGCACGATCTTCCGTGAAGTTATTGCCGCGGCCGAACTGCTCCGTAAAGACTGGGGCGTTGAATCAGACCTCTGGGGCTGCCCAAGTTTCAACGAACTAGCCCGTGATGGCGAAGATGTCGCTCGCTGGAATATGCTGCACCCGACCGATCCACAACGTATTTCTCACGTGGAATCGAAGCTGGGCAACACCGTTGGCCCAGTCATCGCCGCCACCGACTACATCAAACTCTACGCTGAACAGATCCGTCCGTTCATCAAGAAAACGTTTATCGCGCTTGGCACCAACGGCTTTGGTCGTTCGGATACACGCGAACATCTGCGTAATTTCTTCGAGGTTGATCGCCACTGGGTGACGGTAGCCGCACTCAAAGCGCTGGCGGATGAAGGCACGATTGGCCGCGACAAAGTGGCTGCCGCAATTGCCAAGTATCAACTCGACCCGAACAAACCAAACCCGATGACGGTTTAAGCGAGACACCACCATGAGCCAACTGATTGATATCAAAGTTCCGGACATTGGCGATTTCACCGATGTCCCCGTGATCGAAGTGTTTGTTAAACCGGGTGACGTCATTAAAGTGGACGATGCACTCATCACACTAGAGTCTGACAAAGCCACGATGGATGTGCCCGCTTCCGCTGCTGGCGTTGTCAAAGAAGTGCTCGTCAAGCTAGGCGATCGTATTGGCGAAGGAGCCGTCGTCGTTCGTGTAGAGGCCAGCGATGGCGCGGCGGCACCTCAAGCTGCTGTGGCGGCACCAAGCCCCGCACCGGCTACAACTACACCCGCACCACAAGCTACAGCGCCTGCTGGGGGTGGCATTATTGATGTCAAAGTCCCCGATATTGGTGACTTCGCCGAAGTGCCAGTCATTGAGGTTTTCGTCAAACCGGGCGATGTCGTCAAAGTGGATGACGCCCTGGTCACCCTCGAATCGGACAAAGCAACGATGGATGTACCATCGTCAGCCGCAGGCACCGTCAAAGAGGTACTCGTAAAGCTAGGCGATAAGGTCGGCGAAGGCACGGTGATTGTGCGTCTGGAGGGTGGTGTCACTGCAACAGCGCCTGTACAAGAAGCCCCGAGCAGCGTCACGAGCGAAGGCAATGCGCGAAGTGCGAGCGCTGCTGTACAAACAAGTACAGCAAGCGAGCAAGACAAAGCAGTGTCGAGCGCAGTAGCTGCCTTGCCAGGCTTGCCTTTGGGCAGCGCCCTCCATGCCAGCCCAACAATTCGCGCCTACGCGCGTGAACTCGGCGTCGATCTAACCCAGGTCAAAGCATCCGGTCCGAAGAACCGCATTCTGCGTGAAGACATCACCGGTTTTGTTAAAGTTGCCATGAACACCGGCATCGTTCCGGGCAAAACCCCTGCGGGCAGTGGCAATGGTGGCGGCCTCGATCTACTGCCCTGGCCTAAAGTCGATTTCGCCAAATTCGGCCCGATCGAAGTTCAAGCTCTGTCACGTATCAAGAAAATTTCCGGACAAAATCTGTCTCGCAACTGGGCCATGATTCCGGCCGTGACCTACCACGAAGATGCCGATATCACGGATCTGGAGGCTTTCCGCGTTCAACTGAACAAGGAAAATGAAAAGAGTGGCGAAACCAAGCTCACCATGCTCGCTTTCCTCGTCAAAGCCTGCGTTAAAGCGCTGCAGAAATACCCGGAGTTCAACGCCTCGCTTGATGGCGACAACCTCGTCATGAAGCAGTACTTCAATATTGCCTTTGCTGCAGACACACCGAATGGCTTGGTCGTTCCCGTGATCAAAAATGCCGATAAGAAATCGGTCTTCGATATTGCCAAAGAGTCCGGTGATCTGGCCAAACAGGCACGCGATGGCAAACTGAAACCAGCTGATATGCAGGGTGCCTGTTTCACCATTTCATCACTGGGTGGTATCGGCGGCACTTATTTCGCGCCGATCGTGAATGCACCGGAAGTGGCCATTCTTGGCGTGAACAAGAGCGCCATGAAACCTGTATGGGATGGCAAGCAATTTGTGCCGCGCCTGACGCTCCCGCTCTCGCTCACTGCCGACCACCGCGTGATTGATGGCGCGCTGGCGACCCGATTCAATGTCTATCTGGCGCAACTGCTGGCGGACTTCCGCCGCGTAGCCCTCTAAGGAGCACCGCATGAGCCAACTGATTGACATCAAAGTACCGGATATTGGTGATTTCACCGACGTTCCGGTCATTGAAGTATTTGTAAAGCCGGGGGATGTCATCAAAATTGATGACGCCCTGGTGACGCTGGAATCTGACAAAGCCACGATGGACGTTCCGGCTTCTGCGGCAGGCACCGTCAAAGATGTCCTCGTCAAACTGGGTGATCGTATCGGTGAAGGCGCCGTTGTGGTTCGGGTGGAAGCCAGCAACGTTGCTGATGCACCAGCTCAAGCACCCGTCGCCGCACTAACACCTGCGACCGGTTACACAGGTACCGTAGATATTGACTGCGATATGCTGGTTCTGGGCGGCGGCCCTGGCGGTTACTCTACCGCCTTCCGCGCTGCCGATCTCGGCCTCAACACAGTAATCGTTGAACGCTACGGCACCCTGGGCGGCGTTTGTCTCAATGTGGGCTGTATTCCTTCCAAGGCACTCTTACATATTGCGGGGGTGATGGAAGAAGTTACCCACCTGCATGAACTCGGCATCGTTGAAATGGCATCCGCCAAGGTCTCCGTAGAAAAACTGCGTGAGCACAAGACCAAAGTCGTCAGCAAGCTCACCGGTGGCCTCGCCGGCATGGCCAAGGGGCGCAAGGTACAACAGGTGCGCGGCCTTGGCCAATTTATCGATGCCCATCACATGAGCGTTGACGTTACCAGCGGCGACGGCCAGAAGACAACCGGCGAAAAGAAAGTCGTTCGATTCAAACAGGCCATCATTGCTGCAGGCTCTCAATCCATCAAACTCCCTTTCATGCCCGTTGACCCACGCGTCGTTGATTCAACCGGTGCGCTGGAGCTTAAAGACGTTCCCAAACGCATGCTGGTTGTTGGCGGCGGCATCATCGGCCTGGAAATGGCTACCGTCTACGCAACACTAGGCACACAGATTGATGTCGTCGAGCTCGGCCCGGGTCTGATGCCAGGCGCAGATCGCGACCTCGTCAAGGTCTGGGAAAAGATGAACCTCTCGCGCTTAAACCGCGTGATGCTCAACACCAAGTGCGTGGCAGCCAAGGCTGATGCATCGGGCATCGCCGTTCAGTTTGAAGGCGCTAACGGCACAGCCACACCGGATGCCGGCACCTATGATCGCGTTCTGGTGGCCGTGGGTCGTTCACCCAATGGGGGCAAACTGGCGGCAGATAAGGCCGGCGTGATTGTTGATGAACGGGGTTTCATCAACGTCGATAACCAGATGCGTACGAATGTACCCCATATCTTCGCCATTGGTGATCTGGTGGGCCAGCCGATGCTGGCACACAAAGCGGTACACGAAGGCCACGTTGCTGCAGAAGTGGCAGCAGGTCACAAACGTGTCTTCGATCCACTGCAAATTCCATCCGTTGCCTATACGGATCCTGAAGTTGCCTGGGCCGGTTTAACAGAAGAGCAATGTAAAGCAAGCGGCCGCAAGTTCACCAAAGCCCTGTTCCCATGGGCAGCCTCTGGGCGCGCCATTGCCAACGGACGAGACGAAGGCTTTACGAAGCTTTTATTTGATGCCGAGACCCACCGCATCATTGGTGGTGGCATTGTTGGTACCAATGCGGGGGATTTGATTGGCGAAGTGTGTCTAGCCATTGAGATGGGTTGTGATGCAGCCGATATGGGTCACACCATACATCCACATCCGACCCTCTGTGAATCTGTTGGGCTCGCCGCAGAAGTCGCTGAGGGTGCTTGCACGGATCTGCCCCCACAGAAAAAGAAGTAAGCCCACTAAGCAACAAACCCATAACCGACCCAAAGAAAAACCCCACGCCGAGAAAACTCGGTGTGGGGTTTTTTAATGCTTTAAAAGCGCTGGGAAGAATTACTTCTTCTTAGCAACTTTCTTTACAGCCTTCTTGGCTGCTGGCTTCTTAGCAACAGCCTTCTTGGCTGCTGGCTTCTTAGCAACAGCCTTCTTGGCTGCTGGCTTCTTAGCAACAGCTTTCTTGGCTACTGGCTTCTTAGCAACAGCCTTCTTGGCTGCTGGCTTCTTAGCAACAGCTTTCTTGGCTACTGGCTTCTTAGCAACAGCTTTCTTAGCTACTGGCTTCTTAGCAACGGCCTTCTTGGCTGCTGGCTTTTTAGCAACAGCTTTCTTGGCTACTGGCTTCTTAGCAACGGCCTTCTTGGCTGCTGGCTTCTTAGCAACAGCTTTCTTGGCTGCTGGCTTTTTAGCGACGGCCTTCTTGGCAACTGGCTTCTTGGCGACAGCCTTCTTAGCTGCTGGCTTTTTAGCAGCAGGCTTTTTAGCAGCAGCTTTTTTTGCAGCTGGTTTCTTGGCAGCTGGTTTTGCAGCAGCAGCCGGTTTCTTAGCGGCCAATGTTGCAGCCAGGGTCATGAACGACGAGGTTGTTTCAGTTGACATCT
>JBDLTI010000006.1:0-55736 GCA_039805865.1 Pseudomonadota bacterium
TCCGCGTTTCGATGCCCGCTATGGCGAAGCCTTCTCGGGTATGAACGAAAAAGAACTGCCGATGACCGAGTGCCTGAAAGACACCGTTGCCCGCTTCGTGCCGTTCTGGGAAAGCACGATTGCGCCAGCCGTTAAATCCGGCAAAAGCGTCATCGTCGCGGCTCACGGCAACTCGATCCGCGCACTGGTGAAGTATCTTGATAACATTTCCGATGCCGACATCGTTGAGTTGAACATTCCAACGGGTATTCCGCTGGTCTACGAACTGGATGATGAAACCCTGAAACCAATCCGGAGCTACTACCTGGGCGACCAGGAAGCGGCTGCTGCCGCTGCTGCTGCCGTTGCACAGCAAGCTGCCAAGAAATAATCGCCGTCATTCGACGACAACAGGAACCGCCAACATGCCCAGCCATATCCCTCCGACCGATCCCACATCCAAGCAGGCCAAGCCCGGTTGGATGCGCACGGCCAGCGTGGGTCTGGTTGGCGTGGTGGCCGGCGTCCTGATTGCATTACAACTACCCGCATTTGCCGAAAAGGCTGCAGCACCCGCCCAGACAGCTGGCCTACCGATTCAAGATCTGCGAACCTTTGCCGAAGTCTTTAATGCCATCAAGCAGGGTTATGTCGAGCCGGTTGAGGATAAAAAGCTCATCAACAATGCCATCTCCGGCATGGTCTCCAATTTAGACCCACACTCCACCTATCTGGATGCGGAAGCATTCAAAGAGCTGCAGGTTGGCACACATGGTGAGTTTGGCGGACTCGGTATCGAAGTGGGCATGGAAGATGGCTTCGTCAAAGTCATTGCGCCGATTGAAGATACGCCAGCTGCCCGCGCAGGCTTGAAAACCGGTGACCTGATCGTCAAAATCGACGACACCTCGGTCAAAGGTCTGACGCTGAACGAGGCCGTTAAAAAGCTGCGTGGCAAACCGAAGACGCAAGTCACGCTGACGATTGCACGCAAAGGCGCGAATAAGCCTTTAATCGTGACGCTGACACGTGAAGTCATCAAAGTACAATCGGTCAAATTCAAAATGCTCGAACCGGGTTATGGCTATGTACGTATCACCCAGTTCCAGGAAAACACCACGAGCGCTCTCGTTAACGCCGTTAACCAGCTCTACAAGAACGGCCCACTCAAAGGTTTGATTCTTGATCTACGCAACGACCCGGGCGGCTTGCTCAATGCCGCCGTAGGCGTTTCTGCTGTGTTCCTGCCGGCTGATGAGCTGGTGGTTTCTACCGATGGCCGCGCCCCGGACGCCAAGCATAAGTTCTATGCCAAGCCAGAGGACTATCAGCATGGCCGCGAAGACGAGCTGCGTAATCTACCCAACGGCATCAAAACCGTACCCATGATTGTGCTCGTCAATGGTGGCTCGGCATCGGCCTCTGAAATCGTGGCTGGCGCGCTACAAGACTACAAACGCGCTACCGTGCTTGGCACCCAGACCTTTGGTAAGGGTTCGGTACAGACTGTTTTGCCGCTACCAGGTAACACGGCGATCAAGATCACTACCGCACGTTACTACACGCCTAAGGGCCGCTCAATTCAAGCCAAGGGCATTGAGCCGGACGTCGAAGTGGAAGAAGTGCCCGGCGCCAAGAAAAACGGTCTGCGCGAAGCCGACCTGGGCGGCCACCTGATCAACGAAAACGACAAATCAGCCAAAGACAACAAGCCAGACACGGAAAAGCCCAATGGCAAAAACGGTAAAAACAATGCCAAGGAGGATGACGCTGACTCGGGGCTGGCTATCGCCGATTACACCACGGCAAAGGATCGTCAGTTCGTAGAAGCCATCAAGCGTCTAGGCGGCAAAGCACCGGCACCAGCCAGCAAAGAAGCTAAGGCCAATGCGGATGATTCCGGCGCTACCGACAAGTCGGCCAAACCCGCCCAGTAATTTGTGATGAACGACCAGCAACTGCTGCGCTATAGCCGGCATATTCTGGTCGATGAAATTGGCATCGAAGGCCAGGAGAAGCTCCTGGCCAGCCATGTACTCATTATTGGCGCAGGGGGTTTAGGCTCACCAGCGGCGCTTTATCTGGCCAGCGCCGGTGTTGGCACCCTCAGCATTGCCGATGGTGATACCGTTGACCTAAGTAACCTACAACGGCAGATTCTGCACACCGAGTCACGGATTGGCCAAACTAAAACTCACAGTGCCGTCGAAGCGCTGTACACGGTTAACCCGGAGTGTCGGGTCATACCGCTGCCCAGACTCGAAGGCAACGCCTTAATAGACGCTGTCGCTCAAGCCGATGTCGTGCTGGATTGCTCTGATAACTTTGCAACGCGCTATGCGCTCAATCGCGCCTGCGTTGCTTCTAAAAAACCATTGGTCTCAGGCGCGGCCATCAAACTCACCGGGCAACTTTTTGTAATAGATCCGCGGCAGGTTGATGCACCCTGCTACGCCTGCCTCTACCCGGAAGACACTGCTGCTGACGATCTGCGCTGCGCCACCACCGGGATACTGGCGCCACTCACTGGCGTTATTGGCTGCATGCAGGCCGTTGAGGCCATAAAAATTCTGGCCGGTTTCGGCGCGCCGGCAACAGGATTGCTGCAACGATACGATGCCTTGTCTGGACACTGGTCCTCGGCTCGCGTGCGACCAGACCCTGTGTGCCCTATCTGTAAGGCCTGACAGGTACCACAGATGATTGAATCTTCTGATCTTTACGTTTTCATGGCTGCACTTGTGGCTGTCTATCTGCTGCCTGGTCCTGATATGGCGCTAATTCTCTCTACCTCTGCTTTGGGTGGGCGACAAAATGGGTTCATGGTCGCTATCGGTCTCGCGCTATCGCGAGCACTCCACGTCACGTTGGCCGCGTTAGGGCTGGCTGCCCTCTTCATTGCACACCCCTTGCTGTTTGATGCTGTCCGTTGGTTGGGTGCTGCTTATCTGTGCTGGCTTGCCTGGCGACTGCTGCGCACCCCCAAAGAAAACAGCGCAACCATCGTCGCCCATCACCAGGCAGGCTGGCGTGCCCTAAGGCAAGGTTTTCTAACCAACCTTTTGAACCCTAAGGCGTTAATGTTTTGCGCACTTTTGCTCCCCCAGTTTATCGTTCCTACTGGCGAACTCATCGAGCAATACCTACTGCTAGGCACCATCCTCGTTACGTTAGGGGCTATTTTTGACTTGATTTACGTCTTTGCCTCATCGGGCATCGCACACCATTTTTCGGGATCACGCACGGGACAAAAAATCGCCCGAGTTCTTTTTGCTACTGTTTTTGGAATCGCCGCAATTCGGTTGGCGCTTAATTCTCGTTAGCATTTTGACCTGCCAAAAGATAACTCGTACTTCGCCCGCTAGCCTCTGATTGTTTCAGCACACGTTTCTCGACCAAATCTTTAATGTCTCTATGCGCTGTATCTTGAGAGCATTTCGCAATGGCCGCCCATTTGCTCGTTGTTAGCTTGCCCTCGAATCCATCGAGCATTCGGTTGAGTAATTTGATCTGACGTTCGTTCATGGACGTGGATGCCCAACGCTTCCAGAAACCGGCTTTATTGAGCACTGCCGAAAGTGTTTCGTCTGAGCCCTGTACAGCGCGCAGCAAGCACTCCAGGAACCAGACCAGCCAAGCGGTTACATCTAGGTCACCTTTCTGGGTGCGTTCAAGAAGTGCGTAATAGTCCTTGCGTTCACGCTGAATCTGCGCCGAAAAACTATAGAACCGGTGTGTCGAATGCTCGGCATGGGCTAAGGCCATATCACCCACGGCGCGCGCAATACGACCGTTACCATCATCAAACGGGTGGATGGTGACAAACCAGAGATGTGCCAGGCCGGCTTTGATGAGTGGGTCGTCTTGTTGATCGACATTGAACCAAAGCAAGAAGTCATTTACCTCAGCATCGAGCAAGTGTGCAGGTGGCGCTTCAAAATGCACCTTAGGGCGATGCATAGGGCCGGAGACCACTTGCATAGGGCCATGCGCATCATCCCGCCATGCGCCGATACGGATGTTGCGCAGCCCACTTTGCCCTGCGGGAAACATGCCGCTATGCCATGAAAAGAGCCTTTGCACCGTGAGCGGCGCTTGGTGATTACCCGTGGCATCCAAGACCATATCAACGACACCATCAACATGTCGATCTGCTGGCGCCAATGCGCCGATATCCACCCCGAGGCGTCGTGCGATGGATGAACGCACCGATTCTGGATTGAGGCTTTCACCTTCGATTTCACTGGTTTTTAATACGTCTTCGGTAAGTACGCGCAGGTTAGCTTGGCCCTGTTGATCTAACCCTAGGTCCTGGAGCCGACCTTGCAAACGGCCTTGTGCCTGGTTCACTTGAGCAAGTAACGGCATTAAGCGCTTGGCGTCATAGCGCCAATGCGGCCACTCCAGCTGTTGCCAAACGCAACGATAATCTCCGCTATTCATGCGGAGATTATCGGGCTTATTCTCCGCAACGTCAACTAAAACAACAGGTTAGTTAATCAAGCGGTCTGGTAATGATGCGGAGATTAGGACCGATCATGCGCACATCATGGAACTTGAGTTCCGTTTTCTGATCTAGGCTATTCAGACTTAGGTCATCGAACCAACCGCGGGCATCGCTGCCGAGCACACAGGGTGCCATGTAAATCACGCTTTCATCAACGAGCCCGGCGTTCAGGAACACGCCGCTCAATCGCGGCCCTGCCTCAACGTGTACCTCGTTAACACCACGTTGCGCCAGAAACTCCAGCAAGGCTTTTAAATCGACACGGCCGTTGGCATCGGGGAGACAAATCACTTCTGCCCCCGCTGCTTGAAGTGCGGCCGTTTTTTTAGGATCAGTTTCAGCCGTCGCGATCAAACACCCGCCCTGCAAAATTTTTGCCGTCGAGGGCGTACGGAGGTGGCTATCGACCGCCACGCGCAGCGCTGATGCCAACGGTACTGGCTGACCCGATTGACCAATAGGCGCCTGCACATCTCGTATGGTGAGCAATGGGTCGTCGGCAATGAGCGTGCCGACACCTGTGATGATGGCTTGCGCTCGCGCGCGATACCGGTGTCCATCCGCACGGGCTTCCGGACTCGTAATCCACTGGCTCTGGCCATTCGCCAACGCACTACGGCCATCCAGGCTGCCTGCCATCTTGAGTCGGACCCATGGCAAATGCTGTCGCATGCGTTTTGTAAAACCGACGTTCAGGGTCTCTGCCTCTGCGGCCATCAGCGGTGCGGCAACCGCAATGCCCGCCGCTTGCAATAATGCAAAGCCTTTGCCCGCCACAAAAGGGTTCGGATCTTCCATCGCCGCCACCACGCGAGTGACTCCTGCTTTAATCAAAGCCTCGGCACAGGGCGGGGTTTTGCCATGATGCGCGCAAGGTTCCAACGTCACATAGGCTGTTGCGCCTTGCGCACTGTGTCCACGCGCGGCAGCATCACGCAGCGCCATCACTTCGGCATGGCCTTCACCGGCACGTTCGTGCCAACCTTCACCAATGATCTGATCGTCTTTAACCAGGACGCAACCGACCCGTGGGTTAACACCCGTGGTGTACAGGCCATTCGCCGCCAGCTGCAATGCACGAGCCATCCAGGCCGCATCAGCGGCGGTCGGGATTTGAATCGTTGTATCGGGCATTTCTGAGAACCCGTGTCGTGAATCGCGGTCAGACGACCGGCGAGATCTCACGAATCACTTCGGAGAATTCATCAATGTCGGTGAAGTTCCGATACACCGAGGCAAAACGGACGTAAGCGACCTTGTCGATTTTTTTCAACTCGCGCATCACCAGCTCGCCAACTTGCTGCGATGTGATTTCTCGCTCGCCCAGCGACAGCAAACGTTCTTCAATGCGCGAGATGGCCGCATCAATCGCTTCTGCCGTTACGGGGCGTTTGCGTAAAGCGAGCTGCAAGGATGCCACGAGCTTGTCGTGGCTAAATTCGGTACGCGACCCATTCCGTTTGACGATAAACGGGAACTGGATCTCCGCCTGCTCGTGCGTCGTAAAACGTTTCTCGCACTGACCGCAGCGGCGACGACGGCGGACGATGTGACCCTCTTCCGACTCGCGCGTTTCAACGACGGTGGTGCCGTCCGCGCTACAGAAAGGGCACTTCATCGCGCCGCGTCCTAATCAGTTGTCGCTTACTTGCCGTAAACCGGGAAACGCTTGCACAGTGCCGACACCTGGTCGCGCACCTTGGCGAGCACGGCTTCGTCGTTCGGCGCATCCAACACGTCCGCGATCAGATGCGCGATCTGCTCGGCTTCGATCTCGGTGAAACCACGGGTGGTCATGGCCGGCGAACCGATACGGATACCGGAGGTGACAAACGGCTTCTGCGGATCGTTCGGGATGCCGTTCTTGTTCACGGTGATATGCGCGCGACCCAGAGCCGCTTCCGCTTCTTTACCGGTGATGTTCTTGTTGCGCAGGTCGAGCAGGAATACGTGGCTCTCGGTACGACCCGACACCACGCGCAGACCACGCTCTTCACCCAGCACACGCGCCATAACGCGGGCGTTGTTGATCACCTGTTCCTGATAATCCTTGAAGCCCTGGGTTGCCGCTTCTTTGAACGCGGTGGCTTTGGCAGCAATCACATGCATCAGCGGACCACCCTGTAGCCCCGGGAAGATGGCCGAGTTGAGTGCCTTTTCGTGTTCGGCCTTCATCAGGATGACACCACCGCGCGGACCGCGCAGGGTCTTGTGTGTGGTCGTGGTGACGACGTCAGCGTGCGGCACCGGGTTCGGGTAGTAACCGGCAGCAATCAGGCCAGCGTAGTGGGCCATGTCGACCCACATGATGGCGCCGACTTCTTTAGCGATCTTGGCAAAACGTTCGAAATCGATGCGCAGCGCATAGGCCGAGGCACCGGCCACGATGATGCGGGGCTTGTGTTCACGCGCCAGCTTTTCAACCTGGTCGTAATCAATCTCTTCTTTTTCGTTCAAGCCGTAGGACACGACGTTGAACCACTTGCCCGACATATTCAGCGGCATGCCGTGGGTGAGGTGGCCGCCTTCAGCCAGGCTCATGCCCATGATGGTGTCGCCCGGCTTGGCAAAGGCCATCAGCACGGCCTGGTTGGCTTGCGAACCGGAGTTCGGCTGCACGTTAGCAGCATCGGCACCAAACAGCGCCTTCAGGCGGTCGATGGCGATCTGTTCCACCACGTCCACGTGCTCGCAACCACCGTAATAACGCTTGCCCGGATAGCCTTCAGCGTACTTGTTGGTCAGCTGCGAACCCTGCGCCTGCATAACGGCGTAGGACACGTAGTTTTCCGAAGCGATCAGTTCGATATGGTCTTCCTGGCGGCGGTCTTCCGCCTGAATGGCTTGCCAGAGTTCAGAGTCAACTTGCTGGAGGGTGTCGCGGGCAGAGAACATAAGAAACCTCGGGATTCAATCAAAATCGGTGAAAACAGCACGCTGTCGCAGCGGCAACAGCCGGCCAGAGCCAAGGCCGTGATTTTACAGGATTTCGTCGCGGCTGGCGCCTGTTAGATGTTCCGTTTCGCCCCAAGCCACCATTGTCCAGCGCAAACCCTGTTCTTCGGCCTCAATATCCAGCCAGTTCAGGCCGGCATTGGGGATTGGCGCATCCCGAGGCCCTGTCAAAGTGCGCCCCATGGCGCGGCGATACAAAAGATCTAGAACGCCCCCGTGGGTGACGATAACGACCGCCTGATCGGCATAAACCCGCGCCAAATCGGACAAACAACGCTCTATGCGCTCAAGCATGGCCTGCAAAGGTTCCGCCGCACCGGGGGACGCCGCCAGATCAACACGACTCACCAACGCTGCGTAGGCCTCTGCCGCAAAACTTGCAGCCTCAGCCGGCGTCTTGCCCTCGAACTCTCCGTAATGGCGTTCGCGCAAAGCCTGTGCAGCTTGAACCGGTAGCCCCAGCCCACCGGCAACGGCTTCAGCCGTTTGTCGCGCCCGTAGGAGATCGCTGCTGATCACTGCCGAAAACTGGCTTTTTGCGTGTTCACTTCGCAGATACCGACCCGCTGCCTCGGCCTGAGCAACCCCTACCGCATTGAGCGGAATATCCTGATGTCCCTGCAAACGGCGATCCGCATTCCAGGCGGTTTCGCCGTGGCGGACAATGCAGCATCGCATCAGGCGCCCGCCACCATCATGCGATCAATCAGAATGGCACCAGATTGTTTAGCACTTCGACTTAACCTGTCTTCAGCGATTGCCACAATGCCCTGCATCATGTCTTTGAGGTTCCCCGCGATGGTGATTTCTTCGACGGGATAAGCAATCTCACCGTTTTCGATCCAGAACCCGGCCGCCCCACGCGAATAATCCCCGTTCACGTAATTCACCCCCTGCCCCAGAAGTTCGGTCACCAGCAAACCACGACCCATGGTCTTCATTAACGATTGGAGATCCGGATGTGCTGCCCGCGTATCACGCAAGAAAAGATTGTGGCTGCCCCCGCCATTGGCGGTTGGCGTCATGCCCAGTTTGCGTGCGGTGTAAACCGACAGAAAATAACCTTCGAGCACGCCGCCGCGAACCACATCACGGTCATGCGTTGCCAAACCATCGCCATCAAACGGTGCGCTCGATTGACCACCTCGTAGCAACGGACGCTCTTCCAGCACCACGAAGTCCGGCAGAATTTTTGTTCCTAGGGCACCTTCCAGAAACGAACTCTTGCGATAAAGCGCACCACCGGAAGCCGCATGCACCAGGCTTCCCACAATCGTTGATGCAATAGGCGCCTCAAATATCACCGGCACTTCGCCTGTCGGACACTGCCGCCCGCCGAGCCTTGCAACCGCCCGCTTCGCCGCTTTTAGCCCAATCTCACCTGCCGGTGGAAACTGCGATGCCGCACGCACCGATTCGTACCAATCGTCTCTCTGCATGCCTTGGGCATCGGCCGCGATTAAGGCGCACCCAATGCTATGCCGACTGGTCGGATAACCGCCCAGAAAACCAAGGCTGTTCCCCATAACGAAATGCCCCTGGTGCGTCGATACCGAAGCGCCTTCCGAGTTCTGAATCGCAGACGAATACGCCAACCCGGCTGCTTCACATTCCCGCGCCAGATTCACCGCAGTTTCTACCGATGGCGTCCAGGGGTGAAACAGATCCAGATCGGGCACCGGCCCCAGCATGAGCTGCTCGACATCTGGCAAACCCGCACAGGGGTCTTCAGCGGTAAAGCGTGCAATATCCAGTGCTGCAAGCACCGTAGCCTGCAAGGCTTCGCCTGAGAAATCGCTCGTGGACGCATAGCCTTTGCGCTGCCCCAGATAGACCGTAACCCCCACCTGCTTATCACGATGATGCTCGATCGTTTCTACCTCACCTTGGCGCACATTAACGCTCTGCCCAAAGCCTTCCGAAATCTCTACCTCGGAGGCAGATGCGCCGCCCCCTTTAGCCAGAGCAATCACGTCCGTGGCAATCCTGGACAGTGCTTCATGGGTATGGGCAAATAAATGATCGTTCGTTGAAGCGTCTACGGCGTGAGTAGTCATGAGGCAATCGTCAGAGGTTTTGTATTCGGTTGGTATGATAGCGGCAAAACACTCACCGCATCGAATCAGCAGAACGATAGAAAACCATGCCTTTCCACGCCAGCAAACCCCCAAGTCACTTTCACACCCGTCAGGGCCAGGAAGTCGTCAACGCCGAACCGGAACCAAAGACGCTGTCGCGCCGCCCCAGCAAGACAAAGGCCAAGGAAGCATCAGACTCCCTGCAAGAGTTAGGAAAACGCCTGGTGGGCGTGAGCAACGATCGTCTGAAAAAACTGGACATACCAGAAACGCTGGCCGATGCCGTTCGGGAGGCCAAAAAGATTTCGTCTTTCGGAGCACTACGCCGTCAGATGCAATACATCGGCAAACTGATGCGCGATGTCGACATCGAACCGATTCAAGAAATGCTCGATGAACTCGATGGCGTTTCAAACAAAGCCAACGCCCGGTTCCATTTACTGGAAAAACAACGGGAAAAACTGTTGGCGGATGAGTCCTTAATTACGGCACTCAAAAATGATCATCCTGACCTTGATGTTTCGGCATTACGCACGCTGCGCCGCAATGCCCTCAAAGAGCAGGCTGAAAACAAGCCACCCAAGGCTTACCGTGCCATCTTCCAGTTGCTCAAATCGCTGCAGGAAGAAACCTCTACCGAGGCTGAAGCCACCAACGAGGACGTCAGCGAAGACTGACGTCAGAACGCCGGGGAAGGTCGTGGCAAGCCTTTAGCCCCCAGCGACTGCAGAAACTCTAGCGTCAGCGCTGCACCAAAGCCGGTTGTATCGCTGGCCACTGCAGCCAACCCCCCTTTGCAGGTAGCGGCTGACAAATCCAGGTGCATCCAGGGAACATCGCCCACGAACAGGTTCAAAAAGCGCGCGGCCAGAATATGATCCGCCTCGCCATCCAGGGTGCACTGCTTGATATCGGCCACCTGACTCTCCAGGGCACTATCGTAGTCATCCGGCATGACAAATGGCATCAACCGTTCGCCTGCAACCGCGCCGGCTTCTTCCAGGCGCTTGCCTAAAAGACGTTGCGTCGCAAAGAAACCACTCATTCGGTTACCCAGCGCAGTGGTCATACTGCCGGTAAGTGTTGCAAAATCCAGCACCACATCCGGCTTCGCTGCTGCGGCCAACGTCAATGTATCGGCCAGCACCATGCGCCCTTCCGCATCGGTATGCACAATCTCGATGGTGCGGCCATTCAGCGCAGTGACGACATCGCCCTGTCGATAGGCGCCCGGACCAATGTCATTACGCGACAGCGCCAGCCATGCATCCAACTTAATGGGCAATTGCAACTGTGCGGCTGCCTGAATCACCGCTAGCACCACAGCCGCGCCGGCCATGTCTTCGTGCATCCCCGCCATATAACGGGCCGGCTTCAGATTGTGCCCGCCGGTATCAAAACAGATGCCTTTCCCGACCAGTGCCACATGCGGCAACGGCACCGCTGCCGACTTGTCCTTCGGATCCCGTTTCACGGGTTTAACTTTAGGGGCATAGCTCAGGTGCACGATTGCCGCATCCTGCTCCGAGCTACCCTGGGCCACCGCCAAAAACGCACCGGCCTTCATTTTCTTTAACTGGGCGACATCGTAGGTGTCACAACGAATACCCAAACCTTTGATCTGCGATGGAATCAAGCCCCGGAATGATGCCGGTGTCAGCTGATTCGGCGGCAATACGCACAAAGCACGGGTCAAGGTATTGGCCTGTGCTTTGGCCAATGTATTTACCAGCAATGTTTTGAGGAATGCTTGGTCGCGCGCGCCCACCCATAAACGTACTTCAGGCAACTTCGCTGCTTTAGAAGTACCGGTTGTTTTGGCCGGTTTTTCGATGGCCGCCGTCTTCGGCAACGCAACACGATTGACCGCTGCAACGTAAGCGGCATCAGGCATGGCACTGGCTACAAAGCCGGCAGAGCCATGAATCACCACGTCCAGGCGTACCGGTTGTTCGGCTAAAAGCCCGCCCAAAGCCTGGCGTAATTGCTGGTGACGCAAAAAGGCTGCTGCATCAGGATCTAAGGCCACCCACCGAACCAACCCGCCTCCCGACAGCGTCGCTTCTGGCAGCAAGGGTTCTACCGGCGTTTTTCCGGCGCCCGCAGCAACCCTTAACAAAGCAGCCGGTTTTTTACGCTGCCTTGCCAACACCTGTTTCAACAGCCCGCCACCCGGCAAGCCTGCGGGCACAGTCCCGCTCACCAGCAATGAGGCAGGAAACAAGACCACCACATGCGATAACCCATTGATTACACTCTCTTTTAGCTTGCCGCTCTCCAGAACAACCCGTGGCAATACCGGTTGCCAATTCGGGGGGAGCGTCTTTGTTGCAGCAGAAGTTGAGCGGGTACGCGGGTTGATCGCAGCCATATCGAAGGTTTCTCAAGGGTAATATGCGATGATTATAGGGTTGATTCACCTCAAAAATAGCTCAAAAACTAGATAACGGGTTTCCGTATGCAGACTTATCTGAACCTCATGCAGCACGTGCTCGATCACGGCCACGTCAAAACAGATCGAACCGGTACCGGTACACGCTCGGTTTTCGGCTGGCAGATGCGTTTCGATCTGGAGCAGGGGTTTCCCGTACTCACTACCAAAAAGCTCCATCTGCGTTCGATCATTCACGAATTACTGTGGTTCCTGCAGGGCAGCACCAACATTGCCTATCTCAAAGAAAACGGCGTCTCAATCTGGGATGATTGGGCGGATGATAACGGCGAGCTGGGTCCCGTCTACGGCAAACAATGGCGCCGCTGGGAAACCGTCGTTCCTGGCCAAGAGGGTGCGCCACCCACTATCCGCACGATCGACCAAATCACCCAGCTCGTAGAAGGCCTCAAAAACAACCCGGATTCGCGCCGTCACCTGGTGTGTGCCTGGAATCCGGGCGAAGTCGATCGCATGGCACTGCCGCCCTGCCACGCACTTTTCCAGTTTTATGTCGCGCCACCAGCCGCAGGTGATGCAGACCAGCGGCCTCGTTTGTCGTGTCAGCTCTACCAGCGTAGTGCGGACATCTTCCTCGGCGTCCCTTTCAACATCGCTTCCTATGCGCTGTTGACCATGATGATTGCCCAGGTATGCGGCTACCGCCCCGGTGAATTCATTCACACCCTGGGCGATGCGCACCTCTACAGCAATCATCTGGAACAGGCCAAGCTTCAACTCAGCCGCGATACACGCCAGCTACCGGTGATGCGCATTAATCCGGCCGTTAAAGATCTCTACGCCTTCCGTTTTGAAGACTTTACGCTGGAAGGCTATGAACCGCATCCGCATATCCCTGCACCGGTGGCTGTTTAAGCAGATCGCACCATGAGCCAAGACATTACTCAAACACCGGCATGGGCGCGCCTGAGCAAAGCCCGAGATCGTCTCGCCAAGACGCATTTGCGCGAACTCTTCGCTGCCAACCCTCAGCGATTTAATGACTTCTCCATCCGTACCCATGATCTGCTGCTGGACTTCTCCAAGCAGCGTCTAGACGGCGAAGTGCTTGACGCATTGGTGACTCTGGCAGAAGACGCCAATGTCACCGGTTGGCGAGAGCGTCTTTTCGCTGGCGAACAGATTAATGTCAGCGAAGAGCGTGCTGTACTTCATCCCGCGCTCAGGCACCTTGAAGAAACGGCATTCCCTGCCACAGGCCTCGATGTCATGCCCGATGTGCGCAAAGTGCGCACCCAGATGGCCGAGATTGTCGAGAAACTACGCAGTGGCAACTGGAAAGGCTACAGCGGCGAAACCATTCGCCACGTCGTCAACATTGGCATCGGTGGCTCGGACCTTGGCCCGAAGATGGCTACACGAGCCCTCTCGGCTTTCGCCCATCCGGGGCTGCATGTCCACTATGTATCGAATCTGGATGGCGCCCATCTGGCGCCACTGCTAGAAACCCTGGATCCACGCAGCACCCTCTTCATCATCGCCAGCAAAACGTTTACGACGCAAGAAACGATGATCAATGCTGCCAGCGCACGCAACTGGATGCTGGCACACACAGGATCAGAAGAAACACTGGCGAAGCATTTTGTTGCCGTTTCAGCGCACCCTGAACGGGCTGCTGAATTCGGTATCCCGCCCGCGCAAGTGTTACCAATGTGGGACTGGGTCGGTGGGCGTTACTCTCTCTGGTCTGCGGTCGGCCTCCCCTTAGCCATCAGCATTGGCATGAGCGGTTTTGAGCGTCTGCTGGCTGGCGCGCAGGCTATGGACCAGCATTTCCGCCAGGCACCCCTCGAAGATAACCTGCCCGTTTTATTGGCGCTACTGGGCATCTGGAACACCAATTTCCTGGGCGCGCACACTTCGGCGATCGTGCCTTATAACGAATCGCTACGCCATCTGCCAGGCTATTTACAGCAGCTGGAAATGGAATCCAACGGCAAGACCGTCAACCGTGATGGCCAGCCCCTTACCTGCCCGGCCAACCCCATCGTCTGGGGAGAGATCGGTGCCAATGGTCAGCATGCGTTCTTCCAGCTCTTGCATCAGGGCGGCTGGCTGGTGCCCTGCGACTTTATCGCCACGGCACTTAGCGACTACCCACTGCCCGGCCACCAGGCCCCGCTGCTTGCCAACTGCTTTGCGCAGAGCGCAGCGCTGGCTTTCGGTAAGACCGAAGCAGAAGCCCGCCACGAACTCGAGGCAGCAGGGCTATCGGAAACACAACGCGAGACCCTGTTACCGCATAAAGTGTTTGCTGGCAACCAGCCTTCGACCACCTTGCTGCTGCCGCGCCTTGATCCGTATCACCTGGGGCTGCTGCTCGCGCTTTATGAACACAAAGTCTTTGTTCAAGGCGTTATCTGGGGCATCAATTCTTTTGACCAATGGGGCGTTGAGCTGGGTAAACAACTGGCTTCCCGTGTCCTCCCTGTTCTCAATGGCGAGGCTGGCAAAGAAACACTGGATGCCTCAACGCGTGGCCTAATCGACTGGACACAAACAACGCATGGCTGACACCCTTTATCCTAATTTGACCATCATTGTGGCCGTTGCCCGTAACGGCATTATTGGTGCCACCAATGATGCGGGCGTTGGTACCCTGCCCTGGCATTTGCCCGAAGACTTGAAGCATTTCAAAGAGACCACCAGCGGTCACCCTATCATCATGGGTCGTAAAACCTGGGAGTCGCTGGGTCGCCCGCTCCCCAACCGACGCAACATTGTCATCTCACGACAATCGGATTACGTAGCGACAGGCGCAGAAGTCTTCGCATCGTTGCCCGCGGCAATTTCTGCCATTGGAAGCAACACTGCTTTTATTATCGGCGGCGCCGAGCTCTATCGCCAGGCCTTGCCACTGGCGGGACAACTAATCATCACGGAAGTTGATCTTGACGCAAAAGGGGACACCCACTTCCCCCCACTCGGTTCGGAATGGCAGGAAGCCTCCCGCGTAGCACATATCAGTGCGTCGGGGATTCCGTATGCGCTGGTTCGCTATGCGCGCTCTGCGAAGGGTGCGTAAGCACACCCTCCCATTTCGCTACGACGGCTGTCGCGATACCATTACCCAGCACATTGGTTGCCGAACGCGCCATATCCAGGAAGTGATCAACGCCTAGGATGAGTAACACGCCGGCCTCCGGAATATTAAAGTGCGCCAAAGTAGCTGCAATAACGACCAACGATGCCCGTGGCACGCCGGCAATCCCCTTGGACGTCACCATCAGCATCAGCAACATCAGAAACTGTTGGCCCAGGCTCATCTCGATGCCGTAGACCTGTGCAATAAATAACGTTGCAAAGGTGCAATACATCATCGAGCCATCCAGGTTGAATGAATAGCCCACGGGCAAAACAAACGAAGCAATCTTGTTTGGCGCACCAAAACGCTCTACCTGCTCCAGAGTTTTCGGGTAAGCCGCTTCAGAACTGGCGGTCGTGAAAGCCAACACCAAAGGCTGCCGCAGCATGGCCACCAGCTTGAGCACCGACTTGCCCAGCACCAGAGAACCGGCAAGAATAATCACCAACCACAGCGTGAGAATCGAGGCATAGAACGCCAGCATGAACTTGGCGTACGTCCCCAGAATGCCCAAACCATTCTTGGCGATAACGGCTGATACCGCAGCAAAAACAGCCACCGGCGCAAACCTCATCACCATCGAGGTAATGCGCAGCATCACATGGGATAGCATGTCTAGATTGCGGAAAAACTCTTCCGCACGTGGGCCGAGATGCGCACCGGCCAGACCAAAGAATACGGAAAACACCACGATCTGCAGGATTTCATTCTTGGCCATGGCATCCATAATGCTGACCGGGAACACGTGGTTTAAAAAGTTTTTAAGACCCGTACCTGACTGGGTAATGCCGCTGCTAGCCGTTACTTCCGGCACCGGCAAATTAACGCCGATACCCGGCTGCAAGAGAGACACCATCAACAAGCCGAGCAGCAACGAAACAAAAGACATGGTTAGAAACCAGCCAAAAGTCTTTGCACCGACTCGACCAATGGTTTTGCTGTCGCCCATGCTGGCAATACCAACAGCAAGGGTCGCAAACACCAGCGGTGCAATGATCATCTTGATCATGCGCAGGAAAATATCCGTCAGTAGCGAGATATTTTCTGCATATTCCAATGAAAAACCAGACTCTGCTCCCCAAGTATTGACGATTGCTCCGGAAGCAATACCAATAACCAGAGCGCCGATAATAAATTGTGTCAGACGTTTAGATTCCATGATGCTCTTTATGATTAATCGGGCAGCCCGGGGTGTGTCAGCACATCGGGGCGCAAGACGCGCGCCAACGTTTCTTTATCAAGCAGACCCAGTTCCAGAACCAGGTCAGCGACAGGTCGGTTTTCAGCCAACGCCCGCTTGGCGACCAGCGTGGCATTTTCATAGCCGATATAAGGGTTCAGCGCCGTCGCCAAACCGGCCGAAGTGCGCACACGTTCGGCCAGCAGCGGCAAATTCGCTGTGATGCCGCGGACGCAATGCTGGGTAAGCGTTCTACAGGCCGCCGCCAGATGTTCAACACTTTTGAACAGACTATGCGCAATAATCGGCTCGAAAGCATTGAGTTGCAGCTGACCCGCTTCAGCCGCCATCGTGATCGTCATATCGTTACCAATGACTTCGAAGGCCACCTGATTTACCACCTCCGGAATCACCGGATTGACTTTGCCGGGCATAATCGATGAACCGGCTGCCCTGGGCGGCAAACGGATTTCATTCAAGCCCGCCTGCGGCCCGCTCGACAGCAAGCGAAGATCGTTACAAGTCTTTGACAGCTTTACGGCAATCCGTTTGAGCACGCCTGATAATTGAACGAAAGCACCACAATCCTGCGTCGCTTCGATCAGATTCGGCGAACTAACCAAAGCCAAGCCCGACAATGCACTTAACCGTTCTGTCGCGAGTGGCGTGTAACGCACGTCTGTATTAATACCCGTGCCTATTGCCGTTGCGCCTAGATTCACCTCACGAATCAATGAAATCGCCTCACGCAAGCGCGACTCATCTTCCTCCAGCATCACCGCGTAGGTCGAGAACTCCTGACCTAGCGTCATTGGCACAGCATCTTGCAATTGCGTCCGACCAATCTTAAGCACCGATTTAAATTCTTCAGCTTTCTCTGCGAAAGCCTCTCGCAAGCCAGCCATTGCCGATAGGAGTTCGCCAATGGCCAGACACGTTGCTACACGGAGCGCCGTTGGATAAACGTCATTCGTGCTCTGCGACATATTCACATCGTTAATCGGATGCACAAACTGATAGTCACCCTTAGCGTGCCCCATGCGCTCTAGCGCCCGGTTCGCGATCACTTCATTGGCATTCATATTGGTCGATGTACCAGCGCCGCCCTGAATCACATCAACGACGAACTGATCATGCAATTGACCGTCGAGGATATCGCAACAAGCACCCACAATGGCCTCTGCCTTGTCTTTGGGCAAGTGGCCGATTGCCGCATTGGCTTCTGCGGCTGCTTGCTTAACCAGCGCGAGTGCCCGAACCAGACTCGTGTAGGTGCCAATGGTTTTCCCGGTGATCGGGTAGTTTTCAATGGCACGCAGCGTGTGAATTCCCCAAAAAGCCTCTTTAGGAATCTCGGCCTCTCCCAGTAAATCATGCTCAATACGAAACAAGCTCATCACAGACTCCTTAGATCGAGAACTTCAGCATTAAGCGAGAGAGGACCCCGCGATTTAAACCACGCGTTTAACGGACACAGTCCACGTAATAGGCGGTCTTACCGTCTTGCTCGCCCTTCACCAGGCCATGCACATCGGTCTCAAAGCCCGGGAAACGCTCATTGAACTCACGAGCAAATTGCAGATAGTTCACGATGGTTTTGTTAAACCGTTCGCCAGGAATGAGCAACGGAATGCCCGGCGGATAAGGCGTCACCAGCATCGCCGTAATACGGCCTTCCAGATCATCAATCGCCACACGTTCGATTTCACGGTGCGCCACCTTGGCAAAAGCATCCGATGGGCGCATTGCCGGCACCATATCCGAGAGATACATCTCGGTGGTCAGGCGCGCCACATCGTTTGCTTTGTATACATCATGAATTTGCTGACACAAATCACGCAGGCCAACACGCTCATAGCGCGGATGCTTCTGACAAAACTCCGGCAGCACCTTCCACAAAGGCTGATTCTTGTCGTAATCATCTTTGAACTGTTGTAACTCGGTCACCATCGTATTCCAGCGACCCTTGGTAATACCAATGGTGAACATGATGAAGAAAGAGTACAAGCCGCACTTTTCGACGATCACACCGTGCTCGGCCAGATACTTGGTCACAATCAAGGCCGGAATGCCGATATCTTCCGAGAAGGCACCATCGACATCTAGCCCCGGTGTGATGATCGTGGCTTTGATCGGGTCCAGCATGTTGAACCCATCCGCCAGTCGACCAAAGCCGTGCCAACGCTCCCCCGGCTTCAACATCCAGGCTTCGCGTTCTTCAATACCCTCCTCAGAGAGATCGTCTGGCCCCCAGACCTTGAACCACCAGCCTTCGCCCCACTCTTCATCGACCTTGCGCATGGCGCGACGGAAGTCGAGGGCTTCAGCAATCGACTCTTCTACCAGCGCCGGCCCGCCCGGTTCTTCCATCATGGCCGCCGCCACATCGCACGAGGCGATAATCGCGTACTGCGGCGAGGTGGACGTATGCATCAGATAGGCTTCATTGAAGACATCGCGATCCAGCTTTCGATCATCCGAATCCTGCACCAGAATCTGCGACGCCTGGCTCAGACCGGCCAACAGTTTGTGTGTGGATTGGGTCGAGAAGACCATCGATTCCTTACAACGCGGACGATCTGCACCGATGGCATGATAGTCGCCATAGAAATCATGGAAGGCCGCATGTGGCAACCAGGCTTCGTCAAAGTGCAAAGTATCAATCTTGCCGTCGAGCATCTCTTTGATCTCTTCGACGTTATAAAGAATGCCATCGTAGGTCGACTGGGTAATCGTCAACACCCGTGGCTTGGCGCTCTTATCGCCGATGAACGGGTTCGCGGCAATCTTTTTCTGGATGCTTTCCCAGGAAAATTCGCTCTTCGGAATCGGGCCGATGATGCCAAAGTTGTTACGCGTCGGCATTAGAAATACAGGAATGGCACCAGTCATGATGATCGAGTGCAGAATCGACTTGTGGCAGTTGCGATCAACAACAACGATATCACCAGGCGCTACGGTGGAGTGCCAGACAATCTTGTTGGAGGTCGACGTACCGTTAGTGACGAAGTACAAGTGATCACAATTGAAGATACGTGCAGCGTTACGCTCTGAAGCGGCCACTGGACCCGTGTGATCGAGCAACTGCCCCAACTCTTCCACGGCATTACAGACGTCAGCACGCAGCATGTTCTCACCAAAGAACTGATGGAACATCTGACCCACCGGGCTCTTTAGAAAGGCGACTCCACCCGAATGCCCCGGGCAGTGCCATGAATACGAGCCATCAGCGGCGTAATGCGTCAGCGCACGGAAGAACGGGGGCGGCAATGAATCAAGATAGGATTTCGACTCGCGCACCACATTGCGCGCAATAAACTCCGGCGTATCTTCGTACATGTGAATAAAGCCATGCAGTTCGCGCAGAATGTCATTGGGAATATGGCGTGATGTGCGGGTTTCACCATGCAGGAAAATCGGGATGTCGGCGTTCTTGTATCGAATCTCTTGAACAAAAGCACGCAGCTCGGCAATCGTTTTCTCTTCATCGTTCAGCAGCTCTTCGTCATCCACCGACAGAATGAAGGCCGATGCCCGGCTCTGTTGTTGCGCAAACGAGCTCAGGTCGCCATAGCTGGTAACACCCAGCACTTCCATGCCTTCCTTCTCGATCGCCTCTGCCAATGCGCGTATACCCAAACCAGACGCGTTCTCGGAACGGAAATCTTCGTCAATGATGATGATCGGAAAGTGGAACTTCATAGCACCGGCTCCTCAGCCATAAAGGAAACACCGCGTGCAGGCCAGAGCCAGAACACGCGGCGTGATAACGACAGACTCGTTGAGTCTATTGCTTTAATTAAAACGTCAGATTTTCGGGAGTGTGACACCGACTTGACCCTGGTATTTACCACCACGATCTTTGTACGAGGTTTCGCAGACTTCATCCGATTCGAAGAACAACACCTGGGCGCAACCTTCGCCTGCGTAAATCTTGGCAGGCAGCGGCGTCGTGTTCGAGAATTCCAGCGTCACGTAACCTTCCCACTCTGGCTCAAACGGAGTCACGTTCACGATGATGCCGCAACGGGCATAGGTGCTCTTGCCCAGACAAACTGTGAGCACACTACGGGGAATACGGAAGTACTCCACAGTACGGGCCAGCGCAAAAGAATTCGGTGGAATGATACAAACATCAGATTCGATTTCGACGAAAGACTTCGGATCGAAGGCCTTCGGATCAACGACGGTGCTGTTGATGTTGGTGAACACTTTGAACTCACGGGCACAGCGGATGTCGTAACCGTAGCTGGAGGTGCCATAAGAAACGATCTTCTGACCATTCACTTCACGCACGAGATCCGGTGAAAACGGCTCAATCATGCCCTCTTGTTCGGCCATGCGACGGATCCACTTATCAGACTTGATGCTCATACCTGCTCCAACACTCTCCCCGGCGGGGATTCAGTTCATAAAGGTTCACAAATTTGGCAGAAATTGTACCCCGATCATGGGCAAATCAAGGGCAAAACCGGTTATTCAATGACGATTTTCGGGAATTTATGGCTCGTATCCCGGGCTCTGGCCGCAACGCTCCCTGCCACTTTGAGCGCAATGTCCAGATACAGCTGGCTAATAGCGCAATCTGGATCGGCTGCAACAATCGGCTGCCCGGCATCCAGACCCACCCGAATCCGCAAATCTAGAGGCAACTTGCCCAGCAACGGCACCTGGTAATCCGATCCCAGCGCGGCGCCGCCGCCTTCCCCAAATATTGGCTCCGCATGGCCGCAATTGCTGCAAATATGCACGGACATATTTTCAACGATACCCAGAATCGGCACACCCACCTTCTCGAACATCCGGATGCCCTTGCGTGCGTCCAGCAAAGCAATATCCTGTGGCGTGGTCACAATCACCGACCCGGTCACCGGCACCTTTTGCGCCAATGTCAGCTGGATATCCCCCGTACCAGGCGGCATATCGACAATCAGGTAGTCCAGATCGCCCCACAGCGTATCGCGCAGCAACTGCTCGAGGGCGGAAGTCACCATCGGGCCCCGCCACACCATCGGTGATTCGGCGTCTACCAGAAATCCGATCGACATCAGGGCAATGCCATGCGCCTGCAGGGCGTCTATGTGCTTGCCGTCCGGCGAATGCGGCTGTTGCCCGCCGATACCCAGCATCTGAGGAATGGAGGGGCCATAGATATCCGCATCCAGCAAGCCCACTCGGGCCCCGTGCTTCGACAAAGCCAGCGCCAAATTCACCGCCGTGCTGCTTTTACCGACGCCCCCTTTGCCCGAAGCCACGGCAATAAGATTCTTCACGCCTTTAAGCAATGGCAAATTGCGTTGCACCACATGCGATTCAATCTGGCTATGCACCGCTACCTTGACGGCCACGCTGCCCAACGTTGTGAGCGCCGCCTTGATTTGCGCCTCGATCGACGCAGCAGCAAGCACCATTGGGTAACCCACGGTAACGCGCACCGTCAGCACGCCCTCACTCAGCGCTAAAGCGCCCGCAAGCTGATTAGCAGACCAATAGGGTTTGTCCGTTGCCGGATCAATCAAGCCGGCCAGAATTTCACCGGCCTGCGCTAGCAATACATGCTGATCAGAAGCGCTCATAAATACTCCGTTATTTGTGGGGAACTCTTGTCTTTCGCCTGCTTGGGACGAAAACGCTTGTTTGTGCCAATTTTACGCCCTATCAACCGGTAAATTCCTTAAAAATGCCTGCCAAAGCACGCTGATCGGCTAAAATTGCGGCCATGAAACGTACGCTACTCGTCACTTCCGCGCTGCCCTACGCCAACGGCGCTATCCACCTCGGTCATCTGGTTGAATATATCCAGACCGATATGTGGGTCCGATTCCAGAAACTCATCGGCAACCACGCGACCTATGTCTGCGCCGATGATACGCACGGCACGCCCATCATGCTGCGCGCCGAGAAGGAAGGCATCACGCCCGAGGCGCTCATCGCCCGCGTGCACCAGGAACATCTGCGCGATTTCACGGGCTTTAACATCGCTTTCGATCTGTATCACTCAACACACAGCGATGAAAACCGCGAGTGTGCCGAAACCATTTACCGCAATCTGCGCGATGCTGGCCTCATCGAAGTGCGCGAGATCGAGCAGTATTACGACGAAGAAAAGGGCATGTTCCTGCCCGACCGCTTTATCAAGGGCGAGTGCCCCAAGTGCGGTGCTGCTGACCAGTACGGGGATAACTGCGAATCCTGCGGCGCGGCTTACACACCGTCTGAACTGAAGAACCCACGCTCCGCCGTTTCGGGCAGCGTGCCGGTGCTGCGCCCCTCGCAACATTACTTCTTCAAGCTCTCGGATCCCCGTTGCCAGCAGTTCCTGCGCGATTTCACACGCAGCGCCCCAGATGGCATACCCGTGTTGCAGCATGAAGCCGCCAACAAGATGCAGGAATGGCTCGGTGCCGCCGGTGAAAACAAACTCAGTGACTGGGACATCTCGCGAGATGCGCCGTACTTCGGCTTTGCCATCCCCGATGCGCCGGGCAAGTATTTTTACGTCTGGCTCGATGCCCCGATCGGTTACATGGGCGCCTTCAAAGCTCTGGCCAAAAAAGAAGGCCTAGACTTCGACGCCTACTGGAAACCAGATGCCAAGACCGAACTGATTCACTTCATCGGCAAAGACATCCTATATTTCCACGCACTGTTCTGGCCAGCGATGCTGCATGAAGGTGGCTTCCGCGTCCCAACGCGCATCTGTGCCCACGGCTTCCTTACTGTGGATGGCGCCAAGATGTCGAAATCACGCGGCACCTTCATTACCGCCGAAAGCTATCTGCAGCAGAAGCTCAACCCGGAATGGCTACGCTACTACTTCGCCAGCAAACTCAACGGCACGATGGAAGACATCGACCTTAGCCTGGATGACTTCATCGCCAAGGTGAACAGCGACCTCGTGGGCAAGTACGTGAACATTGCCAGTCGCTGCGCCGGCTTTATCAAGAAGCAATTCGAAGGTGCCCTCGGCGACACCGATCGTGCCGTGTTTGATCGCATCATCACCGATGAAGCCCTGGCCGAAGTTGCCGCCGCCATGGAAGCACGCGACAGCGCCCGCGCCATGCGTCAGATCATGCATCTGGCTGATGAAGCCAACCTGTATGTCAACGACAAGCAGCCGTGGTTATTGGCCAAGGACCCGGAACAGCGTGAACAACTTCACATCGTGGCGACAACCGCGCTCAACCTGTTCCGTAGTCTCTCTGTCTTGCTCAAGCCGGTACTACCCGCCGTTACCAGCCAGATAGAAGCCTTCTACAACGGCGCACCGCTGACCTGGGCAGATGCCCGCCAGCCATTGCCAGCCGGTCATCGCATCAACGATTACACGCACCTCATGAACCGGATCGAGCGCCCGATGGTGGATGCACTGATTGCCGCTAACGCGCAATCGCTACAGGCCACCGATGCGGCGCCAGCCAGCAAGACCGATAAGAAGACCGAGAAAAAAATGGACAAGAAACCCGATGCTGCGCCCGCAACCGATAACGCACACATCAGCATCGATGACTTCACCAAGGTGGATCTGCGCATCGCCAAGATCGTCAATGCCGAACACGTGGAAGGCGCCGACAAACTCATACGTCTACAGCTGGATATTGGCGAAACAGAAAACGACCAGCCGAAGTATCGCCAGGTCTTTGCCGGCATCAAATCGGCTTATGATCCTGCACTACTGGTCGGCCGCCTAACCGTCATGGTCGCCAACCTGGCGCCGCGCAAAATGAAATTCGGGATGTCTGAGGGCATGGTTCTGGCTGCCTCTGATACAGAGGGCAACCAGCCAGGCCTTTATATTCTGAGCCCGGATTCTGGCGCACAGGCTGGCATGCGCGTTAAATAACCGGTTACACTATAGGGAATTTAAGCACCCTCACAAATACAAAAAGATCGGGTGTGCATCAATACGCACCGGGGAGGGTGTATGAACGAGGCAGAGATCACGGGATCTAATCAGCCAGCAGCGGCTATGGGCAAAACCACTGGCAAGTATCCGCTGGCCCGCTTTCACCCGAAGTTACTCGACTGCCTTAAAGATTACACGCCGGAGCAACTGGCAAAAGACGCCGCTGCCGGCGTCACGGTGGGTGTATTGGCCCTGCCCCTGGCGATTGCCTTTGCCATTGCTTCCGGTTGCTCACCGACCGCCGGCATCTGGACGGCCATTGTTGCCGGCTTCATCATCTCGCTGCTGGGTGGCTCACGCGTGCAGATCGGCGGCCCGACCGGCGCATTTATTCCTATTGTTTTCGGCATCGTCAGCATTTACGGTTTTCAGAACCTGATGGTTGCCACCATGATCGCGGGCATTCTGCTCTTTGTCATGGGTCTCACCAAAATGGGCGTGCTGATCCGTTTTATTCCCATCAGCGTGGTCATCGGCTTTACCAATGGTATTGCCGTTGTCATCTTCATGAGCCAGATCAAAGATTTTTTCGGGCTCAACATCCCGAACATGCCCGCTGAATTCTTTGAGCGCATGGAAACACTCTGGATGCATGCGGGGACGATGCAGACACCAACGGTCATCATGTCAGCGCTTTCCCTCACTGCTCTCATTCTCTGGAATAAGCAGGCGGCAAAATGGATCCCCGCATTAGGCAAGATCCCTGGCCCACTCGCACTGCTTCTCGTGGCAACAGGCTTACAGGCTGCATTTTCTTTTCCGGTTGAAACAATCGGCTCTAAATTTGGCGGCATTCCGCAGGATATCCCCGCGCTGGCTTTGCCCACTTTTTCATTATCAACACTGAACCAACTCATTCAACCGGCGATTGCCATCGCGCTGCTCGGCGCCATCGAATCGCTACTTTCCGCCCGCGTCGCTGATGCGGCAATTGATGACCGCCACGACCCGAATCAGGAACTCATGGCTCAAGGTCTAGCCAACATCGTGGCACCCTTATTTGGGGGCTTCGCTGCAACTGGTGCCATCGCGCGCACCTCAACCAACGTCCGTGCCGGTGGCCGATCCCCGTTTTCGGGTATTTTTCACTCACTGACGTTATTGCTCGTCGTTGTGATTGCTGCGCCTGCAGCCATCTACGTACCGCTACCCGCGCTGTCTGCGATTCTGATGCTGGTTGCCTGGAACATGGGCGAGTGGCACGAGTTTGCCACGCTCAAGCGTTACCCGGTGCCCTATCGCATCATCCTGGTCTCCACCTTTATCGTCACCGTCGTATTTGATCTCACCCTGGCCGTGGAGCTAGGGATGATTCTGGCGTGCCTGTTCTACCTCTATCGCATGTCCGATCTCACTCAGATTGAGCGCATTCCCCTTGAGGCCTATTACGGTTCGGGTGCATTAAACGATGGTGAAGGTGTCTCGCGCATTGCTGCCTACAAGATTTATGGTTCGCTGTTCTTTGCATCAATCGGCAAACTAGAAGCGTTAGTGGCAGACCCAACCCATCACACCCGTATCCTTATTCTCGACATGTCTAAAACTGTCTCACTGGATACAACCGGCCTCGACATTCTGCAAACACTGAGTCGCACCCTGAACAAACAAGGTGGTCAGCTCATCATCTGCAGTCTCAACGATCAGCCGGCATCGATGATCGATCGATCGGGCTTTGCCGAGAGCTTAGGCCCACGGGGCATCAGTCACAGCCTGACGGACGCGCTGCTGCGCGCCCAGCTGATAATCCAGTCGGACCCGGTCGCTACCGAGCAGGCTGCGTAAACCATCAATGAGGTCGGTATCGGGGCGCACACGCAACCCGTTACCCACTTCCAGAACAGCTTCTGCTGTGCCATTGCTGTAGCGCAACGACACCGGGCAACCGCGGCCGCCGGTTTCCGATTCTGCCAACTGGGCAAAGGGCTGCAACAAATCGTACAAACGACGAACGCCACCGAGCGCCCGAATATCGACACCGCGCAAGTCCAGCTCCAGGCCTTGCGCCCATTGCGCACGCGCTTCGTTAAAAGTCATTAGACGATCGACGCCCAGCTTTAATGCATCGCGGAATTCATCGCGACTCACCTTGCCCTCAACGAGCAACAATTCATCCATCCGCAGCTTATGCCGCTGAGCATCAAATAGCTCGCTAAACACCGCGGCTTCAATTCGTCCGTCGCCATCATCCAGCGTCACGAACGCCATCTTGCCTCGGCGCGTCATCTGCGTACGCACATCCGTCACAATGCCGGCCACTAAGGTGGCATCGCGGCCAGCCTCCAGCCGACCGATCGATGTCTGGCACATCGGGCGGACTTCCGCACGCACGATATCAAAAGGGTGTGCCGAGAAAAAGAAACCCAACGCCGCTTTTTCTTCAATCAAGCGCTGCCGATCTGTCCAACGTGGATAGTTCTGCGCATCGTTACCACCCGCAGCCGGAGGCGACTGTGGCGCGGATAAATCATCCATACCAAACAGGCTATTCTGATGCGCGTTAGCCGCCGTCTGCTCTGCCGTTTCTACAGCGAGCTCCACTTGCGATAACACCCGCGAACGTTCTGCATCCAGGGTATCGAAGGCGCCGGCACGCACCAAGGCCTCCATCGCGCGACGATTCACCACACGCCGGTCTACGCGCTGACAGAAATCAAAGATGTCTTTAAACGGGCCGCCGCTCGTACGTGCCGTAATGATGGCATTAACCGCGTTTTCACCCGTGCCCTTCACCGCCCCGAGACCATAACGAATAGTCTTCGGGTCGACAGGTGCAAACCGGAATTCGGAATGATTCACATCCGGGCCAAGAATTGTCAGGCCATTGGCTTTTGCGTCATCATGGAAAATCTTCACCGTATCGGTGCTGTCCATATCCGATGACAAGGTTGCCGCCATAAATGCCGCGGCATGATGGGCTTTAAGCCAGGCTGTGTGATACGTCACCACTGCATACGCAGCAGTATGTGATTTATTAAACCCGTACTCCGCAAACTTTTCCATCAGATCGAAAAGCTGCATCGCCAGCCGCTCATCAATCTCGCTCTGCTTGGCCCCCTCACGGAAAATGTCGCGATGCTCGGCCATCTCTTCGGGCTTTTTCTTACCCATCGCACGCCGCAACATATCGGCAGCACCCAGTGTGTAACGCCCGATGAGCTGGGAGATCTGCATCACCTGCTCCTGATACACGATCACACCATAGGTTGGCGTCAAACAGGCTTTAAGCGACTCATGGAAATAGTCGATCTTCTGCAAGCCCTTTTTACGCAGAATAAAATCGTCCACCATCCCCGAGCCCAAAGGACCCGGTCGATAAAGTGCGAGCACAGCAATAATGTCTTCAAAACGATCCGGCGCCAGCTTCTTCAGCAGCTTCTTCATGCCCTCCGATTCCACCTGGAAGATGGCCGTGGTATTCGCATCTTTCAGAATCTGATACGCCTTCGGATCGTTAAAGGCCAGGGCATTCAAATCCGGGCGTTCGCCCGTCAGGCGCGCTACGTAATCTAGCGCCAGCTCAATAATCGTCAGGTTGCGCAAGCCCAGAAAGTCGAACTTCACCAGGCCTACTTTTTCCACATCGTCTTTGTCGTACTGGCTCACCACCGAGTCACCACCCGGCTGCGTATACAGCGGGCAGAAATCAGTCAGCTTGCCCGGCGCAATCAACACACCACCAGCGTGCATACCCACGTTACGCGTTAGATCTTCAAGCTTATTCGCCAGCGTGAAGAGCTCTTTGACTTCTTCTTCCCGCTCATAACGCTCCTGCAGCTGTGGTTCGGCAGACAGCGCTTCAGCCAGAGACACCGGCCGGTTCTGAACTACGGGTATCAGCTTTGATAGCTGATCACAGAAGTTATAAGGCAAATCAAGAACGCGACCCGCGTCACGAATCACCGCCTTCGAAGACATCGTGCCAAAGGTCGCAATCTGCGATACCGCATCTGCACCGTATTTTTCACGAACGTATTCGATCACCTTCCAGCGGTTGTCCTGACAGAAGTCGATATCAAAGTCAGGCATCGATACGCGTTCCGGATTCAGAAAGCGTTCGAACAGCAATGCGTAGGCCAGCGGATCCAGGTCGGTAATGCCCAACGAGTAGGCCACCAGTGAACCGGCACCCGAACCCCGGCCGGGCCCCACGGGTACGCCATTATTTTTGGCCCAGTTAATGAAGTCCGCCACGATCAGGAAGTAACCGGGGAACCCCATCTGAACAATCGTTTTACACTCAAAATCCAGGCGTTCATCGTATTCCGCCTGGCGCGATGCACGCACCGATTCATCGGGGTAAAGCTGTTGCATCCGCAACGCAAGACCCCGGCGCGCCTCGTCTACCAGGAACTCATCGAGGCCTTCCCCATTGGGCGTTGGAAAGTCAGGCAGGAAGCTCTTGCCTAAGGTTAAGGTCACATTACAGCGCCGCGCCACTTCAAAACTATTGGTTAGCGCCTGCGGCAAATCCGAGAAACGCTCCGCCATATCGGCGCGCGTCTGGAAATACTGCTGCTCCGTAAAGACACGCGGGCGACGTTTATCCGCTAGCGTGTACCCCGTAGCAATACAAACGCGCGCATCGTGCGCCCGGAAATCATCGCGATCAACAAACTGCACTGGATGCGTGGCCACCAAGGGCACATCGACATCCAGCGATAGCAACGCCGTTTGCGTCACCAGCGTCTCTTCATCCGGATGTCCGTAACGTTGTACCTCGAGGTAATAGCCCGTGCCAAAACGCTTCTTCCAGGCCGTTGCTCTGAGCGTTGCTTCATCCGGCCGTCCTTGCAGAATGGCCTTACCCACATCCCCTTCGGCGGCGCCCGACAAGGCAATCAGGCCATCACAACCTACCTCGTCAAACCAGAGCGGGTCGAGCACCACCCGTTCACGACGGCCCTGGATCAGGGCGCCACGACTCAACAGCTCGCAGAGCTGACGATAACCCTCGTTGTTTCGGCAGAGCAGCAGCAGACGCGATGCGTCATCAGGCTCTTGCGGATCACCCACCCAGATATCAGCGCCAAGCAACGGTTTCACACCGGCTTTTCGCGCGGCCTGATAGAACTTCACTAAGCCGAAGGCGTTGCCTAGGTCAGTTAAAGCGAGCGCCGGTTGTCCATCGTCACGCGCCCGTGCTACAGCCTTATCGATACGGACAATGCCATCCGTAATCGAATATTCGGAATGCAGGCGCAGGTGAACGAAATCAGGCAACATCAAAGACCGCACATCCGGTTAACCCGGCAGCTCGATTCCCTTCAAACGACGATACGCAGAGACTGCGTACGAATCTGTCATGCCCGCGATCATATCGGCCACCTGCAACAGGCGCAGGTAATTGCTTTCACCCGCTGTTTGGTCAAAATCCGCAGGCAACAGATTGGCCCAGACACGGTTACGCGCAGTCTGCGGGCCACAAGCGCCATCGACATAACCATCCAGCAAACCACTAATCACTTCATAACCGGCTGCCATCACTTCCATCACCTGGCGCGCGTTATAAATCTGCTCTTCGGCAATCTTGCGTACCTTGTGCAAGCTCTCACCAACGGGTGACACATCAAACAAGGCATGATCAAAACTACCATCCAGAATGGCCGCTTCGTTTTCAAGAAAGATGCGCGCGGCTTCATCCACCAGGCGACCAATCGCACGCGCACGCAGGTATTCAATGCGGCGCTTGGGGTCTTCCAGATGCTTCAATCGCGACGCCGCTTCTATGCCGCCTGCCAGATCGAGTAGCAGCTCTTCGGCTTGCTCTGGCGATACACAACCCTGCTGCACACCATCTTCAATATCCACCACCAGATAACACGTGTCATCCGCCGCCTCCACCAGAAAGGTCAGCGGATGGCGGAACCATGCACCTTCGGCGCGCGGGATCAACCCCACGGTGTCTGCCACCTCGGCAAACAAACCTGCTTCTGCCTGGAAGTAACCAAACTTTCGGGCGCTCTTTCCTGCCAAAGGTTCGGTCAGATGAGAGCGACGCGGGTATTTGGCAAAAGTAGCCAGAACGGCACAGGTTAATTGCAATCCACCCGGGTTCGTCGGATTCTGCAAATGCGTCAGAATCCGGAAGCCCTGTGCATTGCCTTCGTAATTTAGTAAATCAGCCCGTTGGTCAGGGTCTAGTCCGGCAAGGTAGGCACTGTGCGAGGCAAACCAGGCACGCATCGCATCCTCACCGGCATGACCGAAAGGTGGGTTACCAATATCGTGCGCCAGGCAAGCGGCGGCAACCACCGCTCCAAAATCCGATGGGTGCACCTCGGGAGCCAAACCGTGACGATCAACAATCGCCCGCCCCACCATAGACCCCAATGACCGCCCCACACAGGACGCTTCAAGACTGTGCGTCAATCGCGTGCGCACATAATCGCTTTGTGCCAACGGGAAGACCTGTGTTTTATCTTTCAGGCGACGCAGGGCCGATGTAAAAACAATTCGGTCGTAATCCTGCTGAAAGCGGCTGCGATCAGGCGAGTGCCCAACGGCATGCTCGGTACTTGCACCGAGCCGCTCAGGCGACAGCAGCTTCAACCAACGTTCCTGCGTATTCATCATGCTGCCTCCAGCTTGGCATAAGCCAACGCCAGCCATTTTGTGCCGGCTTGACCAAACCGCACCTGCACACGCGCTTCGTCACCCCGGCCTTCTGCCGACAGAATAACGCCCGCACCAAACTTGGCATGCACCACGCTCTGCCCCACATGGAAACCACCGGCGCTTTCCGCAGCGCGTGCCGAAACACGCGTCGCCATATCAACGGCGGGCGCGTCTGACCAGCCCGTGTTGTAGCTGCCTGCAGACCAGGCCGGCACGGTGTTAATGCGCTGCAAGAGCGCTTCAGGCAATTCATCCAGAAAGGACGATGGCAGACAATAACGTGTCTGCCCATGCAACATACGCGTTTGCGCATGGCACAGATACAAACGCTGTCGTGCGCGCGTAATGGCGACATACATCAGACGACGTTCTTCTTCGAGACCATCGCGCGCCATCATGGCATTCTCGTGCGGGAACAAGCCTTGTTCCAACCCCACAATAAATACCGCTGAAAACTCCAAACCCTTTGCCGAATGCACGGTCATCAGCTGCACGGCTTCATCCTGATCACCGGCCTGATGTTCGCCCGCTTCTAATGCCGCATGCGCCAGAAAGTCGGCCAGCAAACTGGTGGCCTCACCGGTTTCGCGATCAATGTTGTGCAGGGCTTCCGGATCTTCGGAAAAAGTCGCCGCCGCATTAACCAATTCTTCTAAGTTTTCCAGGCGATCCTGGCCTTCACGCTCAGCCTGGTAATGCTGGCGCAAACCCGACCGATCCAGCAGATGATCAATCACCTCAGGCAAGCTCAGGCCCGTTGTTTCCGTTCGCAAACCCTCGATCAAACGAATAAACTGGCCAACGGCCGTTCCCGCTTTACCCGTAAGGCTCGCTGCTGCGTTGTATAGGCTGCTGTTGAGCTGGCGCGCCTCTACCTGCAATGCCTCCAGGCTACGTGCGCCAATACCGCGTGTCGGAAAATTCACCACACGCAGGAAGGCCGTATCGTCATCCTGATTCGCAATCAACCGCAGATACGCCAGCGCGTGTTTCACTTCCTGGCGTTCGAAGAAGCGCAAGCCGCCATAGACACGATAGGCGATCCCCGCTTGAAATAGCGCGTGCTCCAACACACGAGACTGCGCATTCGAGCGATAGAGCAACGCCATCTGATGACGCGGTAAACCTTCACGCGTCAACTCTTTGATTTCATCAACAATGTAGCGAGCTTCATCCAGATCAGACACGCCTTGGAAAACGCGAATCAACTCGCCCTCTCCGGCATCTGTCCAGAGGTTTTTGCCCAGTCGGTCTGCATTATTCGTGATGAGCGCATTCGCTGCCGTCAGGATATTGCCGTGCGAGCGGTAGTTCTGCTCCAGGCGAATCACATTGCCCTTGGCGTAGTTCCGCTCAAAGGCACGCATATTGGCGACATCCGCACCACGGAATGCATAAATTGACTGATCATCATCACCCACGGCAAAAATAACCGTCTGTGGCCCACACAACAACTGTAACCAGGCGTACTGCAGCGGGTTGGTATCCTGAAACTCATCCACCAGGATGTGACGGAATCGCTGTTGATAATGAACACGCAGCGCTTCGTCCTGTTGCAGCAACTCGTAAGCACGAAGCAACAGCTCTGCAAAATCCACCGCACCCTCGCGCTGACATTGTGCTTCGTACTCAGCGTAAATCTCAACTTTGCGACGCGTGTGCGCATCGTGCGCCTCGGCCTGCCCCGAACGGATACCCTGCTCCTTGAGCGCATTGATGTAGTGCATCATGTCGCGCGCCGGGAAGCGCTCTTCATCAACACCCATCGCCTTGATCAAGCGTTTAATCGCCGCCTGCTGATCCCCGGTATCCAGAATCTGAAAGGTTTCCGGCAAACGCGCAGCGCGCCAGTGGGTGCGCAAAAGCCGGTGACACAACCCGTGAAAGGTGCCCACCCAAAGGCTGCGCACATTAATCGGCACCATAGCCGACAAGCGCGTGAGCATCTCTCGCGCCGCTTTATTGGTAAAGGTGACCGCCAGAATGCCCTGCGGCGACACCTGCCCCGTTTGCATCAACCAAGCAATGCGCGTGGTCAGCACCCGCGTTTTGCCCGAACCAGCCCCCGCCAAAATCAAGCCATGCTCGGCTGGCAAACACACCGCCTGCCTTTGCGGCTCATTCAGCCCCGCCAACAACGGATGCTCGCGGGACAAAGCGGCACCCGCTATTGGGCCACCAAATGCTTCGGGGATAGACATCGAATTCATACCCGCATTATCCGGCCAAACGTGCCGGTTTTATAACGGATTGATACAAAAGAGGAAGCAGGGAAGCTTAAAGCCCTTCCGGCAGACAACCCCGTAACGTCTCTACAATCCGAAGCTTGTCGGCTTCTCCTACACCGCGAATGATCAGCAGCGCCTCAGCCTCCAGATCGTCATCGCAATATAGGTAGCCTACGGGCACCTGCAGCGCTTTTGCTATCAACTGAACAATAGCGAGAGCCGGCTCACTGTTACCTGTTTCATACCGGCTGATGCGCGTTCGACTACAAGATTCATCAATCCCTATAGCAACGCCAAGTGCTTCTTGAGATAAGCCGAGCGCTTGCCGACGCGCACGTAAACGCCGGGCAAAAATTAACTCAATAGGTTCGCTGGATTTGCTCATGTTACGATTTTCGTGACAAAATCCGCGCCAGTTGTTACATATGATGTAACAACTTTAATGCTTAGGCACATCATGTAACCCAAGCAAATTTTCAAACAAAAGCCATTTGAAAATAACGGGTTAGACAAACAATTTCCGCACAAATTCAATGCCATGATTTAAAATATGCGAGGTAGAAATGTTAATGCGCGCGACACCCTTAAAACACCTGTCAAACATATCCGGTTCGTACCAATCGGCCTATGAATGCTGGCAAGCAGAATCGCCTACAGCGCGCGTTACTACGCGGGAGCGATACCTCAACACCATCAAATCGCTCGCCGAATTTTTAAACAGCAAACCCATCAATGAAATCAGTCGAAAAGATATTTCCGACTTTGCTGTGCATTTAATTGAAGCCGGTAACAGCCCTGTCACCTCTAAGCAAAAGGTCGGCATATTAAAAACCCTATTTAATTCCGCCATTAATAAGGAACTGTTGGATAAAAACCCGACCGATTTCTTCAAGCTGCCTTTTAAACGCCCGTATAAACCCAGAGTCGGGTTCACCTTGGAAGATCTGCAATCGATTTTTAGCTCCCCCATCTACACCCAAGGGTATTTGCCATTGGGCGGCGGTCGTATTGCCTGTTTCTGGTTGCCCTTGCTCGCACTTTTTACCGGTGCGCGACTGGAAGAGCTTGCCCAGTTGCGAGTCAGTGATGTCAAAGTAAACAAAGGTCACGGGCACACCTTGAGCATTTCTGATCTGGGCAACCCATCGGCGCAACTCAAAAACGAACACTCCCGCCGGAACATTCCGTTGCACCCTGCGTTGATTGCCTGTGGTTTTTTGCGACATGTAGAAGAACGACAGAGCGGCTATCTCTTTCCGGATCTCAAACTCAACCCGAGGGGTAAACGTAGCGGGTATTTCAGCAACTGGTTTTCTGTCTACCTGCGTAAGAAGGTGGGCATTACTGATACCCGCAAGGTATTTCACAGTTTTCGTCACACGTTTAAAGACGCCTGCCGTTCGGCAGGCATTGAAGAAGCGGTTCACGATGCACTCACTGGGCACACATCAGCGGCTGTAAGCCGACAATACGGCAACGACCAGTTCCCTCTTGCCCCGCTGTTCAAAGCAATTGAACAGTTCGAGATTAACGGTCTGGATCTCAGCCACATATACGAAATTCCTATTGCGCAAACCATCAGGGCTCAGGATTTAAAAATTGTCTCGGCCTTTTACGGGATCGTCGTTGGCTTTATTCGACCCCAAAACCCCAAGGCTCAAGCACCGACGCTCATTGCCATGGTGCAAGCCCAAACCGCTGGCATTGACCTCATCAACGGAACGCTTCTCTTTGGCGAAATCCCAGAAAACAAACAACCCTTGCTCAATGCCTGGGTCCATATTCACCACGAAGAACTCATCATGAACTGGCAAACGGGGCTTAAAACAGGAGAACACTTCCCCATTGACCCACTTCGATAGCGCTCAATAGTTTTTTAGAATCTCAGCCTTTTTGGCTTCATATTCTTTTTGACTCAGGACGCCTTCATCCCTAAGCGTTTTGAGCTCTCTGAGCTTCTGCATTGCATTTGTAGAAGTCGGCTGCGAAGTTTTAGCAACACCACTTGAAGCAGCCGCTTGATTTGGCACGCTCTTTGTAGCCGCCTGCAACAAAGGAATGTTGTTTCTTGGGTCATATTCGTCCATCGTGGATGACTGTTGAGATGTCGTCACGCATCCAACCAAAACGCTAATTGAAAGCGCAACGCAACCATTTTTTAATGCGTTTACCGCTGGTCTTTGTAACATTTTTTTGCTCCATGAAAAACGGGTGCCGAAGCACCCGTTTAATGTTCAAATCAGATCGAAATCAGATTAGAACGTGGTACGCATACCCATACCATAGGTGAACAGATTGCCACCTAGGTTGCCTTGGCCTGGAGTGCCCAGAGCTGTTGTTTGCTGACCAAAGGAGTAACCTTGGTTAGCCGAGTTGTTCAGGTTCGAAACCAGACCGTAAACCTGAGTACGCTTGCTCAGGTAGTAGCCAAGGTTGGCAGTCCACTGACGCGAACCCAGTTGCTGAACTGACGAACCATCCATATCGCTCGACCACGATGCCGAAACACGTGGTTCCCAGTTACCCATGCGGTACGAAGCACCGGCCCACAACTGGTTATTGCTGATCTTGCCTGCGCCGTTATTCGTCAGCAAGTTAGGGCCATTGGTGCCCAGGGTATTGCGAATGTAAACAACACCAGTCTTGAGTGCTGGCAGACCAGTGTACTGTGCACCAACCAGGTAGCTGGTGTAATCACCAAGCTGGTTCGTACCCAAGCTCGTACCACTCACAACGGTATCAGCAACATTGTTGTTGGCTTGTTGGAAAGCGCCCTTGATGCTTACGCCATAGCCAGTCCAACCCAGGTTCATGCTGAGCGCACTGCTTGGCGTGATCGAGCAAGCGGAAACACCCGTACATGCGCTAGGTGCCATTTGGTTATCGCCACCATTGTTGTTCGAACCTGTATAGGCGATCGAAGCATCAAAGCCGTACAGAGTAGGCATTGCGTAAGCAAGAGCCGTTGCACGAATTGCCGACGAGAAACCGGTAATACCAGCCAAACGCATCGAACCCATTTGAACGTCGATCTGCGACGAGCCAGTTGCGCCTGGCATCACGTCAAACGAGGTCAGCGACGAACGGAATGGAGTCGACAGGTAACCAGCCAGAGCTGTACCGTACTTGCTGTTCAGACCAACATAGGTGTCACGCATACCTGTGAAAACCGAGGTCTTTGTCTGAACCATAGCACCAGTGTTGGTACCACTGTTGTTGATGTTACGGTTGCCTGCGATGTTTAGTTCGGTTTCAGCCTGGAACAGAGCCTTCAGACCATTGCCCAGATCTTCCGTACCCTTGAAGCCGATCAGCGACGAGTTCGACTGGATGCCGAAAACATTACCGCCGTCAACGCCTGGCAGATGGTTTTTAACATTGGAATAGTTAAAGCCTTGACCCGAAACGTCAGCAACACCATAGATAGTTACGTTAGTTTGTGCGAAAGCAGTGGTCGACAGACCGGCAACTGCTAGAGCAACGATTTTCTTTTACATGAAACCGAAACAACGCACGTTGTCATTTATTTTCAATGCGTTAGACAAAAACCAATCTTTTTTCTCGGCGGCGAACGGGTCACCGATTGATATTTTTTCGGAAATTTATGCAAAAGAGTACGGAATTCCATGCAAAAGCACTTTAAAGCCCATGCAAAAGCGAAATTTTGCAGATCAATGATTTTAGTCAACTAATCTTGAATTCTGACGCTATACCCTCCATAATGTTGTGCAGTGCAACAAACCTTCTTTCACAAAAAGATCGTTTGCATAACAAACCGATGGCCACCCGCTATTGCCCCCAGGAGTAAATACATGAAAAAACATAAAAATCATAACGTTATCGCATCACCCGCTTACCCAGAGGTACTGCCCTGGTTCGCCCATCGCGCCAATATCAGCGAGACACGCGCCAAAGCGCTCTGGGATATGACCTGTGCTGAACTGGATAGCCAAAGCGCTGCGCCAGCCGAGCTAGCCAAAGCCCGTATGGCGCAGTTTATTGAGCGCATTGGCCAGGAAGCGGGTTTGCCGGTAACCCCTGAGTACACCGAGCAGCCAGACCAGTTTGCCTGGCTTTGCCGTCATCAGGCACGCTTAGGCGATATGGCGCTCGTTGCCAGCGGTGCGATTGCCAAATTCTGGCAACAGGCGATGACGCTGCCACAACCAGCGCGATAAGCTCAGCGGCAACCCGCCGAGAGTGGGTGCGGGCCGGTATAATCTGGCGTTTTGATGCTCTGATAACGACAAAACGCCATGCAGGAAAAATATCTGCCCGCCGACATTGAAACGGCCGCACAAACACACTGGCAGAATGCCCGCACCGATCTGGCTGTAGAAAACCCGGATCGACCCAAATATTACTGTCTATCGATGTTCCCATACCCCAGCGGTAAGCTGCATATGGGACACGTGCGTAACTACACCATCGGCGATGTACTCGCCCGTTACCACGGCATGCAAGGCTTTAACGTGCTGCAGCCCATGGGTTGGGATGCCTTCGGCATGCCCGCTGAAAATGCTGCCCTCCAGAACAACGTGGCGCCCGCCAAGTGGACCTACGAAAACATTGACGCCATGCGCGCCCAATTACAGCGCCTGGGCTTTGCGTTCGACTGGTCTCGCGAACTGGCTACCTGCACGCCCGAGTATTACCGCTGGGAACAATGGCTGTTTACCCGCCTGTATGAAAAGGGTCTGATCTACAAAAAACTGGGCACCGTTAACTGGGACCCAGTCGATCACACCGTACTGGCCAATGAACAGGTGATCGATGGTCGTGGCTGGCGCTCTGGTGCGCTGATCGAGAAGCGCGAGATCCCGATGTACTACATGGCGATCACGAAGTACGCTGACGAGCTGCTGAGCGATCTCGATAAACTCACTGGTTGGCCAGAGCAAGTGCGCCTGATGCAGAAGAACTGGATCGGCAAGAGCGTTGGCGTCCGCTTCGCATTCCCGTACACCCTGGATGGTCAGGAAGAAAAGCTGTGGGTCTTCACCACCCGCGCCGACACCGTCATGGGTGTTACTTATGTCGCTGTAGCGCCAGAGCACCCACTGGCTCAGAAAGCCGCTGCACAAAACCCAGCGGTGGCTGCTTTTATTGCTGATTGCAAGCAAGGTGGCGTGGCCGAGGCCGATCTGTCCACCATGGATAAGGCCGGTGTGGATACGGGCTTCAAGGCAACGCACCCGCTCACTGGCGAACAAGTGCCAGTTTGGGTGGGCAACTACGTGCTGATGGGTTACGGCGATGGCGCTGTGATGGCCGTGCCGGCACATGACGAACGCGACTTTGCCTTTGCCAAGAAATACAACCTCCCGATGAAGCAGGTGATCGCTGTCGAAGGCGAGACTTTTGATGCTGCCGCCTGGCAGGAATGGTATGGCGATAAGCAGCGGGGCGTTTGCATCAACTCAGGCGCCTACGATGGTTTGAAGCACCAGGAAGCTGTGGACAAAATCTCTGCGGATCTTGTTGCAAAAAACCTTGGCGAAAAGAAAACGCAGTTCCGCTTGCGCGACTGGGGTATTTCTCGTCAGCGTTACTGGGGCTGCCCAATCCCGATCGTGCATTGCGACAGCTGTGGCGACGTGCTCGTTCCGGACGATCAGCTCCCTGTTGTATTGCCGGAGCAAGTGGAAATTACCGGTGCCGGCTCACCGCTGGCGCGCATGCCCGAGTTTTACGAAACCACCTGCCCGAAATGTGGCAAGGCGGCTAAACGCGAAACCGACACGATGGACACCTTTGTGGAGTCATCGTGGTATTTCGTACGCTATGCCAGCGCCAACAATCCTCAGAAAATGGTGGATGAACGCGCGGCTTACTGGCTGAAGGGTGGCGTCGATCAGTACATTGGCGGCATCGAGCACGCGATCTTGCATTTGCTCTACGCCCGCTTCTTTACCAAGCTGATGCGCGATGTTGATCTGTTCAAAGACAACGGCTTTAGCCTGGACGAACCTTTCAAGAACCTGCTAACGCAGGGCATGGTGGTGGCGCCCACCTTCTACCGCGAAGCAGACAACGGTAAGAAGCTCTGGTTCAACCCGGCTGATGTGGATGTGGCTACTGACGAGCGCGGTCGCCCAACCGGTGCCAAACTCAAAGCAGATGGCAAACCGGTTGTAATTGGCGGCACCGAGAAGATGTCGAAATCCAAGAACAATGGGGTTGATCCGCAAATTCTCATCGATCTGTATGGTGCTGATACCGCCCGTCTGTTCATGATGTTTGCCAGCCCACCCGATCAGTCACTGGAATGGTCAGACGCCGGTGTTGAAGGTGCGCACCGCTTCCTGCGCCGTCTGTGGAAACTGTCGTACGAACACGTTAGCGCCGGCCTTGTGCCTGCCGCCGATGCCAGCACGGCCCTTAGCGACACGCAAAAGGAATTGCGTCGGAAACTGCATCAGACCATTCAGAAAGTGGCCGATGACTATGGCCGTCGCCAACAGTTCAACACGGTGATTGCAGCCATCATGGAGCTGCTTAATGCCGCTGATAAAACAGCACTGACCGATGAATCGGGTCGCCGCCTGCGCCAGGAATTGCTGGAAGCGGCCGTGCTAATGCTCTTCCCGATCGTGCCACACATTGGCGAAGCAGTTTATGCCGAGCTCAAACCAGGTCAGAACGTGGCAACGCAGCGTTTCCCTGTTTGCGATGCGGCCGCCCTGGTGCAGTCGGAAATCGAACTGGTCTTGCAGATCAACGGCAAACACCGTGGCAGCATTAAGGTTGCGGCTGAAGCCGACAAAGCCACGATTGAAGCCACGGCTCTGGCCAGCGAAGCGGCTCAGAAGCAGCTGAATGGTGCCGCACCGAAAAAAGTGGTGGTAGTACCGGGTCGTCTGGTCAATATTGTTGCCTAACTCGAACGAGGCTCGCTCATGATGCGTCTTACCAACCTTGCAACACTCAATCGCCTGCTGCTCTCTGTGCTCATGCTAGCGATTGTGGTTGGATGCGGCTTCAAGCTGCGTGGCGCCATTAGTGTGAACCTGCCTTTCAAAACGCTTTATGTATCGGGCGTGCCTGATACGTCGCCATTTGCACAAGTGCTTAAGGCGCAGCTACGTGCCAACGGTATTGGCGTGGTTCCTGATGAATACAAAGACCGGGCCGAAGTGATTCTGCGCGTTCTGGGTGACCAGCAAATGAAAACCGTACTGGCCGTTAACCCGAATGGTCTGGCGCGTGAATACCGACTGAGCTACCGCCTGGGCTTCAAAATGGAGTCCGGATCCGGGATTGAACTCTATCCGGCAACGACCATCGACCTGACCCGGGATATCTCATTTAACCCGCAAACCGCTCAGGAAGTGCTGTCGAAAGAGCAGGAAGATGCCATGCTGATTCGTGACATGCAGAACGATGCCGCGATTCAGGTGTTGCAGCGTCTATCGACCATTCGCGTACCGCCAGGCACCGTACTCACTGCGCCGCGCAAAAAAGACAGCGTCACCACTAGCCAAGGCAAGCAACCTGCAAAAACCGCCTCTCCTGACGTGCTGACAACGCCGACCGGCATGCAGCCGCTGGGCGGAGTTGCAGAGTGAATCTGGGCGGCACAGACGGCACCAGTCGTCTGGCAGCGCATCTGAACGGCCCGCTTGCGCCGATCTACGCCATTCATGGTGATGACCCGCTCTTAGTCATTGAAGCGGCGGACGCCATTCGTGCAGCGGCTCGACAAAAAGGCTTTGATGAGCGGGAAGTGCTGACCGTTAGCCATCCATTCGACTGGAAGCAACTGGCCTACGCCACACAGGGTGGCTCGCTTTTTGGTGGCAGCAAACTCGTGGAGTTGCGTGTGCCGACCGGCAAGCTGGGGCGTGGCGGGCCAGAGGCCCTGCAGGCACTGCTCGACCAGTCTGGCCCTGCAGCCGCCGATTACCTGATACTCATGACCTTGCACGAATTCGGCTGGCGCGAACAGAAAACCGCCTGGTTCCAGAATTTCGTCAGCAGTAAAAATGCCATCGTTATTCCCTGCGTGCCTCCGGGTATCAAAGCATTACCGCGCTGGTTGGCAGAGCGACTTGCTCGTCAGCAGCAATCGGCGCCCCCGGATGCGCTGGAATATATTGCGCACCATGTCGAGGGCAATCTGCTGGCAGCCAATCAGGAAGTGCTCAAGCTCGCCCTGCTGTACCCGGCCGGTCCGCTGACTCTGGAACAAATCCGGGAAGCGGTCGCCGATGTCTCGCGCCTGGACATGGACATGCTGCGCAGCGCATTGCTCGATGGCGACTTATCCCGATTTTCACGCACGCTTGCTGCGCTACGAGAGCAGGGAGAAGCGCTCCCGCTGATTCTGTATTGGCTCTCTGAAGATATTCGCACACTGGTACAACTCACCGCGCCCGGCGGCACCCCCGATCAACGCCTGAACACCCTGCGTATGCCGCCCCAGAGGGCGCAACCAATGAGAAGCGCGGCCAGCCGCCGCACAAAAATCTCCTGGCGTGCAGCACTTGAATCGATTGCCCGGATAGACCGTCTTTCCAAAGGCATCGGTCAGGGCGACCCGTGGACCGAACTTGCCGCACTTGCGCTACAACTCTGCTGACAGGCATCATTGCATTATGACGACTGAAACCAACACCGCTTTAGACCAATCTATCCGCCAACTGGCCAAGGATGCACGAACCGCTTCGCGCGGGATGGCACGCGCCTCTACGGAACAAAAGAACAATGCCCTGCTCACACTGGCACGGCTGATTCGTGCCGAAGCACCAGCGTTGCGTGCCGCCAACGAGCTGGATCTGGCTGCGGCCCGCAAAGCCGGGCTGGAAGCCGCCATGCTGGATCGCCTGACACTGAGTGACAAAGGCATTGAATCCATGGCGGAAGGCGTTGAGCAAATTGCAGCGCTCCCTGATCCAGTGGGCAGCATTACCGATATGAGCACGCGCCCTTCCGGTATTCAAGTCGGCAAAATGCGCGTGCCGCTGGGTGTGATCGGCATCATTTATGAAGCCCGCCCCAATGTAACCGCAGACGCAGCAGCGCTGTGCATCAAGTCGGGTAACGCCACGATTCTTCGTGGCGGCTCGGAAGCGCTCAATAGCAATCGCGCGATTGCCGCACTGGTTCAAAAAAGCCTGGCTGAAGCGGGCTTGCCCGCGCAGGGCGTGCAATGCATCGACACCACCGATCGCGCCGCTGTCGGTATTCTGATTACCTTGCGTGATGATATTGATGTGATTGTGCCGCGTGGCGGCAAGGGCCTAATCGAGCGCCTGATCAAAGAATCCCGCGTACCAATGATCAAGCATCTGGATGGCAACTGTCACGTTTACGTGGATGACAACGCTGATCCCGAAATGGCACTACGCATTGTCGAGAACGCCAAAACCCAACGCTACGGCACCTGTAATACCACCGAATCTTTGCTGATTGCCCGCAGCATTGCTGCATCACTCCTGCCCCGCATTGGCACCATGCTTAAAGACAAAGGCGTGGTCGTTCGCGGCTGTGCCGAGACGCAGGCATTGTTGCCGTTTGCCGAAACGGCGACTGATGAAGATTGGGTCACTGAATATCTGGCACCCCTGATTGCCGTTAAGGTGGTGAGCGGTCTGGATGAGGCCATCAACCACATCAACACCTATTCGTCTCAACATACCGAAGCGATTGTGACCGATCACTATGGCAACGCCATGCGTTTTCTGCGCGAAGTCGATTCCAGCTCGGTGATGGTGAATGCTTCAACCCGTTTTGCTGATGGATTCGAGTATGGCCTTGGCGCTGAAATCGGCATCTCCACCGACAAGATTCATGCGCGCGGGCCAGTGGGCTTGGAAGGCCTGACCTCGCAAAAATGGATTGTTCTTGGCCACGGTGAAACCCGGCGCTAAGGCCCACCAGACGCCGCAGAACGCTCAGCCTTTCGACAGCGTCCTGCGGCTTGGCGATGTCGCGCCTCAGGCGCCTACCGCTCTGGGAAACGTTATTCACCTGGGCATCCGGCTTACATTAGACGACGATGGGCTTGACGAAATTGCCTGGCTCGTCGGCAAGCCACGACAACCGGCCAATGCGACGGTATGCGCTAGGCGTGACCCGCTATTGGAGACCATTCGTCAACAACTGGTCACCTGGTTCGACAATCCGGCATTTGTTTTCAAGCTACCCCTCGCGACACCCCGCACAGAATTTCAAGCGCGGTTGCGTGCGGCGCTCTGCGCCACCCAGCCCGGCAAGACGCTGACCTATGGCGATCTGGCCAAACAGCTCAACAGCGCGCCACGTGCTGTTGGGCAGGCGCTCGGTAGTAACCCGCTACCCATTATCGTGCCCTGCCATCGCATCATATCGGCCGGTAAAAACCGCCTGACCGGATTCAGCCACACCCGCGAAGGCCCGCTCCTCGCAATGAAAGCCTGGCTGCTCGACCATGAAGCAGCACGCTGATGCCTAGAGCCCCCACGCACCCACCGTTACCGCCCGATGCGCAACAGATCGTCGATACGTTTTGCGATAGCCTGTGGCTGGAAGCTGGCCTTTCCGCCAACTCGTTGGCCAGTTACCGACGCGACCTTACCGCCTTGTCGCACTGGCTGATCAAACAGGGAAGCGGCCTACGCAAGGCCAGCGAGGCCGATCTCAATCGTTATATTGCCCACCTGGCGCAAGCGCATAAGCAAAGCTCACAGGCTCGCGCCATTTCAACCCTGCGTCGCTACTTCCGCTGGTCGGTGGCGCGCGGCGAACGATCCGACGATCCATCGCGCACCCTGGTTATGCCAATACGCCCTGGCCGTTTACCCAAGACGCTGAGTGAAGACCATGTGGTGGCCTTGCTACAGGCACCCGACACACAAACACCGCGCGGTCTGCGTGATCTGGCCATGCTGGAGGTGCTGTACGCCACCGGTCTACGCGTTTCGGAACTGGTGAATCTACGCCTCACCGATCTGAATCGGGATATGGGCATCGTGCGCGTGATGGGTAAAGGCGACAAAGAACGTTTGGTGCCGCTCGGGGAAGCCGCGCTCGATGCCGTTCAACGCTATATGGAAAGCGCCCGCCTCGAGCTCTCGGGTGGGCAACCCGCTGATGTGATTTTTATCAGCCAAAAAACGAAACCGTTAACCCGTCAGGGCTTCTGGCAGATTATCAAACGTTATGGTGTTAAAGCGGGTATCCCGCGTGAACGACTGTCACCCCACGTTTTACGCCATGCCTTTGCCACCCACCTCATTAACCATGGTGCCGATTTACGTGTTGTGCAGTTACTGCTTGGCCATGCCAGCATTACCACGACGCAGATTTATACGCATGTGGCGCGTGAACGATTGAAGTCGTTGCACGAGAAGCACCACCCAAGGGGATAAATCGAGACACGAGCCAAACCCGGCTCTCATCGACAACCTCGTCGCAAATCGACCCAGACTTGGCTCGCGCCTCGACTATGTACGCTAAGCAGTTCTCTCAATCACCACACCGACGCGCGCCACGCCCGGCATCATGCCCAGCTTAGCCACAGAGACCTGCACCCACTGCGCCCCAAAATCTTCCAGCAGCATGGTGGCTACAAATTCGGCCAGTTTTTCTAGCAACAGAAAATGCTTTTCAGCCAGGACCACGCGTAAGCGTTTCACCACCTCTGCGTAGTCAATCGTGTCATGAATGTCATCAGTGGCGCCCGCAGTAGCCGTTGAGTGGCCGATCTTCAGATCGAGCACCACGGGTTGCGGCACAATCCGCTCCCGCGGATAAATACCGATCAGGGTTTCAACACGAAAAGAATCAATGAAAATAATGTCCATGGCACAAAGACGTTTGTTATCTGGCTGGCACGCTACAATACTTGCGCTGCGGCCGCATTGTAGCTGACATCAGACCACCCTACGCCTACGACTGATATGAACCCTGATTTGCTGACCCGGATTCTGCCCCTGGACGCGAGCCCAACGCTCCTGATCACCGCTGCGATTGCGGCCTATCTGATTGGCAGCATTCCTTTTGCGGTAGTCGTTTCTAAAGTCTTCGGCCTCGCCGACCCCCGCTCTTTCGGCTCCGGCAATCCCGGCGCCACGAATGTGTTGCGAACTGGCAACAAGCTTGCCGCCTTTCTCACGTTATTCGGCGATGCCGCTAAAGGTGCCATTGCCATTGGCGTTGCGGCAGCAATGGGTGTGCCTGCCGATCTGTTCGGGTGGATTGGCCTCCTCGCATTTTTTGGCCATGTGTTTCCAGTGACTTTAGGCTTTAAAGGCGGCAAAGGCGTTTCAACCTCTGCCGGTGTCCTCCTCGCGCTCTATTGGCCCCTAGGCCTTGCCACGCTCGGCACCTGGCTATTCATGGCGTTGACCTTCCGCTATTCATCCCTGTCTGCCATTACCGCTGCGTTGATGACCCCTGTTTTTGCGGTACTGATGGGGTTGCCTACGCCGGTGATTGTTCCGATCAGCCTGATGGTCGCTATTCTGCTAATTAAACACGCAGGCAACCTGCGCCGGTTGTTGGCCGGTCAGGAAAGCAAAATAGGCAGCAAAAAAAGGCCTTAAGCGTCGATCAACGGCCAGCGTGGCTTCACTGAAAAGCTGCCCGCCGGTTTAGGGGTGGCGCCATCCACCAGCCGTAACAAACCTGCCAGTGCAATCATGGCGCCGTTATCGGTACACAAATCAAGCTCAGGGAAATAGACCGCTGCCTTGCGCCGCTTACATGCCGTGACCAACGTTTCTCGCAAATGACGATTAGCACCCACACCGCCCGCCACAACCAGGCGCGACAAGCCGGTTTGCTTGAGTGCCTGTACGGATTTCGCCACCAGCACGTCAATAATCGCCTGCTCAACGGCTGCTGCCAATGCGGCACGCATGCGCTCGCTCAGTTCGCCCGCAGCCGTTTCCGCTTTCACTTTAGTGAGTACTGCCGTTTTTAAACCCGCAAAGCTGAATTCCAGATCCCCTGAATGCAACATGGGCCGGGGCAACTTAATCTCCGCCACCAATGCAGGATCGGCCGTTTCAGCCAGCTTCGACAGTGCCGGCCCGCCGGGATAGCCTAGCCCCAGCAACTTGGCCGTTTTATCAAAGGCCTCACCCGCCGCATCATCCAGCGTTTCACCCAGCAATTCGTACTCGCCCACTTTGGTGACCCGCATTAACTGGGTATGCCCACCGGAAACCAGCAATGCCACAAACGGGAACTCGGGCGGTGTCGATGCCAGCAGCGGAGACAACAGATGGCCTTCCAGGTGATGCACTGGCAACACAGGCTTTTCAAGCGCGAAGGCGAGAGCTTCGGCAAATGCACTACCCACCAACAAGGCGCCCGCTAGACCCGGCCCGGAGGTGTAGGCAATGGCATCAACATCATCCAGCGGTATATTCGCCTCTGCCAGTGCCTGCCTTAGTAGCGGCACCACCCGCCGGATATGATCTCGCGACGCCAGTTCCGGCACCACGCCGCCGTAGGCCGCATGCATGGCTACCTGAGTATGCAGCGCTTGCCCCAGCAAACGGGGCGTACCACTAAGGGCATCCAGGGTCACCAACGCCACGCCAGTCTCGTCACAGGAGGATTCAACCCCCAGCACGATAGGCGGTTTGCGTAGATTGGAAACGGCTTGATTCATGGGGCGCTATTGTAACGACTTCAGGCGCATCCACAGGAATATTTGGAATTTTCGGTGTTTTGTCGTAGACTAGTCAGTTCTACAGATTTCATCCCCTGATCGGGCACATGTTTTAGCCGGATCAGCACTCAAAATAATTGGAGTTGATTGAATGCCTAGCGTTCGCGTAAAAGAAAATGAGCCGTTCGAAGTCGCCATGCGCCGCTTCAAGCGCACAGTCGAAAAAACCGGTCTGCTGACCGAACTGCGCGCTCGTGAGTTCTACGAAAAGCCGACAGCTGAGCGTAAGCGCAAGCTGGCAGCTGCTGTAAAGCGTCTGCACAAGCGTCTGCGCAGCCAACAGCTGCCACGCAAGCTCTACTAATTACAGAGCGTTTCGCAAGAATCAGGCAAAGCCGCCGGTTACCCCGGCGGCTTTTGCCGTTTTAATACCCCTCTCCTGATTGAGCCCCTCATGACTACGACCAGCCTCAAAGACCGCATCCAGGACGACATGAAAGCCGCCATGAAGGCGCGCGAAACTGGGCGCCTCAACGCCATCCGCCTGCTGATGGCCGCGATTAAACAGCGCGAAGTTGATGAGCGGATCACCCTGGATGACGCCGCTGTGGCCGCCGTGATCGACAAACTCATCAAGCAGCGCCGTGACAGTATCAATCAGTATGAACAAGCCGGTCGGGAAGATCTGGCTGCGGCTGAACGCGCCGAAATCGACGTGCTCGCCCCATACCAACCCGCACAACTATCGGCAGAAGAAGTGGATGCTGCGGTTAAAGCCGCGATCAGCCAAACCGGAGCCGCAGGCCCTGCTGATATGGGCAAAGTCATGGGCATTCTTAAGCCACAGCTCGCCGGCAAGACCGACCTGGCAGCCGTGTCGCAACGCGTTAAAGCTGCGCTCCAGGGCTAAAGACATCCGCAGGCTACCGAGATGATTCCCGAATCCTTTATCCAGGAGCTGCTTGCCCGTACGGATATCGTCGAGATCATCGACCGCGTTGTGCCGCTTAAAAAAGCCGGCGCCAATTACGCGGCCTGCTGCCCGTTTCACAAAGAGAAGTCACCCTCCTTCACCGTTAGCCCCAGCAAGCAGTTTTATCACTGCTTCGGTTGCGGCGCCCACGGCACGGCCATTGGCTTTCTTATGGAGCACCAGGGGCTCAGCTTCCCGGATGCCATCGAAGATCTGGCGCGTCATTGCGGTTTATCCGTACCGCAGGAAGACAACGACAAATCCTTCCGTAAATCGGCACCCAACAGCGAAGAAGGCCCTTCGCTGCTTGACGTGATGCTCAAAGCACACAAGTTCTATCGGGACGAGCTTAAAAAATCGCCACGTGCCATCAACTACCTCAAGGGTCGCGGGCTGACGGGTGAAATTGCCGCCCGCTTTGGCATTGGCTATGCACCGGATGGGTGGCAGAACCTGCGCCCTAGCTTTCCTGAATACGACACACCTGGCTTTCAGTCGTTACTCAAAGCCGGCCTGGTGATTGAGAACGAGCAGAAACGTCGCTACGACCGTTTTCGTGATCGGATCATGTTCCCGATTCTCGACCAGAAGGGCCAGGTCATTGCCTTTGGTGGGCGCATTCTCGATCAGGGCGAACCCAAATACCTGAACTCACCCGAAACACCACTCTTTGAAAAAGGCCGCGAAGTCTTCGGCTTACCGCAGGCCCGCGAAGTTTGTCGCCAGACAGACACGGTTATCGTTGTCGAAGGTTATATGGATGTCGTGGCGCTCGCCCAACACGGCATCGGCAATGCGGTAGCGACACTCGGTACAGCGACGACTACCACGCATGTACGCAAACTCTTGCGCATGGTCGACCGGGTGGTTTTCTGCTTTGATGGCGACGCGGCCGGTCGCAAAGCGGCCTGGCGCGCTTTGGAAAATAGTCTGGAAGCTCTGGCCGAACAGAAGGTTCTGGCGTTTGCCTTTCTACCTCCGGAGCACGACCCCGATAGCTATGTACGAGATCTAGGAAAAGAGGCCTTCCAGGCCGCTATCGACAGAGCAACACCGCTTTCGGAGTTTCTGCTGCAGACCCTGGCCAGCCATGTCGATCTCACCAGCGCCGAGGGCCGCGCCAAACTGCTCGGCGAAGCCAAACCCTTGCTGCAAAAAATACAGACGCCGATGCTGCGTTTGCAGATCGTTAAACAGCTGGCTGAAAAAACCGGCCTACAACCGAGCGAAGTGGAGCGTGGCTGCGAGCTCTCTCGCCAGGCGGCTACCCAAAGTAGCGCGCCTGCCCGCGCCCCAAGACAAGCACCATCCATGCTCAGACGTCTCTTGCGCGTTCTGGTGCAAGCCCCCGAACTTACCGGCACGATCAAACCTTCTTTGCTGGCCACATTGCCGAGCAATGATCCCTTGGTGGTCAGTTTGAACCGGCTCCTACCGCACCTCGCGATGAATCCGCAGCCATCGGAATTACTCGAGCGCCTGCGCGGTTCAGAAGACGCCCCCCTTTTGGCAGAGATTTTTGCCAGTTTGCTCAGCGAACCCCTTGAAAAAGAAGCCCTGGGCGCAGAACTGGAAGGCATCGTTGCCCAGATGGAGCGCGATCAGCTAGACGCCGAGCTGTCTGCCCTGCAACAGGCAGCGCAGCGTGGCTCACTGAGCGCCCCGGAAAAAACGCGATACGCAGAGCTCCTGCAAACCCTGCAACAGCTGGGCAGAACAGGGCGCCGACGCTGATCTGGCACGGATCTTGCCTAGAAATTAGGCTAATTTTCGTGTATAATTAAAGGTTTACTGTATTTCTACTTGACTCAAGAGGGAGCGTATTTTGTCGAACTGGAAACTGACGCTTAACCCTCATGTTCAACCCTCGCGTCGCAAAGATGCTACGGATGCTGCTATGGCCACCAAACCCAAGACTGCTGCAAAGAAAACCGCCAAACCTGTCGCCAAGAGTGCGCCAGCCAAAAAAGTTGCGGTTAAAGCCAGCAAACCCGCGGCCAAGCCTGTGAGCAAATCTGTTGCGAAAGCACCAGTAAAAAAAGCACCTGCCAAGGTTACGCCAGCCAAAAAGCCGGTCGCCAAACCTGTGGCCAAAACAACTAAACCCGCCGCCAAGCCTGTTGCCAAAAAGGCCCCGGTGAAAGCGGCTGCACCCAAGAAAACTGTGACCAAAGCGACGACAACAAAAACGACCAAGCCGGCCGCCAAAAGCAAAGCACCTGTAAAGGCTGCTGCCAAACCGGCCCCTAAGAAACCCGCCCCTAAAGCACCTGTAAAAGTTGCAGCCAAACCTACTGCCAAAAAGCCTACTGCCAAGCCGGTTGTTAAACCAGCCGCCAAGCCAGTAACCAAACCCGTGGCCAAAGCACCAGCAAAAACCGTTGCCACACCAGCGGTAACGAAGGCTGCTGCACCTGTTAAAGCCACTGCAAAAACACCGGTAAAAACAACGCCACCTGCCAAGGCAGAGCCTGCAAAGAAAGTTGAAGCAGAAGCCAAGCCAGCAGCCGTTGCCGCACCTGCTGTAGAAGAAGCAACCACCGGCAAAGGCAAAGGCAAACCCAAGGGTAAAGACAGCAAACGCCTGCTGGGCACAACGGCTGTACAGCAAATCTCTCCGGAAGAGCGCAAGGCCCGCATTACTGCCCTGATCAAAATGGGCAAAGAGCGTGGCTACCTAACGCACGCCGAAATTAATGACCACCTGCCCGACACCGTGATGGAAGCCGAGCAGGTAGAAGCCATGATCACCACCTTCAATGACATGGGCATTCGTGTATTCGACGAAGCCCCTGCCGCTGAAGATATGTTGATGACCGATGCTGCTGCACCGGTCGCTGACGATGAAGCGGTTGAAGAACAAGCGGAACAAGCACTGGCTACTGTTGACGCCGAATTTGGCCGTACAACCGACCCTGTGCGCATGTACATGCGCGAAATGGGTACCGTTGAGCTGCTCACCCGCGAAGGCGAAATCGTTATCGCCAAAAAGATCGAAGGGGGTCTGCGCGACATGGTTCAAGCCATTAGCGCTTGCCCGATCGTCGTAACCGAAATCATCGACATGGCCAAAAAAGTCGCCATCGATGAAATGAAAATCGATGAACTGGTCGATGGCCTGGTTGATCTGGAAGCAGAACAGCAGATGATTGCCGCCGCTGCGGCAGCCGCTGCAGCCGCCGCCGAGGACGATGAGGAAGAGGAAGAAGACGCAGAAGAAGAGGACAGCGGCGAAGCCAAGGCTGCTGCCACAGCGGCTTCACTCGCCAAACTGAAAGAAGCTGCGCTAGAGCGTTTCGCCAAAATCGAAGCCCTACACAGCAAGGAACTGAAGGCGCTCAAAACCAAGGGCACCACAGATCCAAACTATCAGCGCGCCCGCAAGCAGATTACGGAAGAACTGCTGAACATCCGCTTCAACTCGCGCACCATTGAAAAACTGTGTGACCGGGTTCGTGCGTTGATGGATCAGATTCGTCGTGCAGAGCGCACCGTTCTATCGATCTGTGTCGATAAGTGCAACATGCCGCGTGACCACTTCATCAAGACCTTCCCTGCCAATATCGTCAATCTGAAATGGATTGAAAAGGAAGTGGCCAATGCCCCGAAACACGTTCAGGGCATTCTCGAGCGCAATGTTCCGGCCGTACACGAATGGCAGAAAAAGTTGATCGCCATGGAAGAGAACCTTGGCATCACGCTGGCCGAAGTGCGCGAGATCAACAAGCAAATGACCAAGGGTGAACGTCACGCACGCGCCGCCAAGAAGGAAATGACCGAAGCCAACCTGCGCCTCGTCATCTCCATCGCCAAGAAGTACACCAACCGCGGCCTGCAATTCCTGGATTTGATCCAGGAAGGCAACATCGGTCTGATGAAGGCTGTAGACAAATTCGAATACCGCCGCGGTTACAAGTTCTCGACCTATGCCACCTGGTGGATTCGTCAGGCCATCACGCGTTCTATCGCTGACCAGGCTCGCACGATCCGTATCCCGGTGCACATGATCGAAACCATCAACAAGATGAATCGCATCTCGCGTCAGATTTTGCAGGAAACCGGTTTTGAACCGGATCCCGCAACGCTGGCCATCAAGATGGAAATGCCGGAAGACAAAATCCGCAAGATCCTCAAGATTGCCAAGGAACCGATCTCCATGGAAACACCGATCGGTGACGACGACGATTCGCATCTGGGCGACTTCATCGAAGACCAGGCCACCTTGTCACCTCTGGAAGCAGCGATGAACGCCAGCTTGCATACAGTAACTAAAGACATCCTGGACAGCCTGACGCAAAGGGAAGCCAAAGTTCTGCGTATGCGTTTCGGCATCGAAATGAACACCGACCACACGCTGGAAGAAGTGGGCAAACAGTTTGACGTTACACGCGAGCGTATCCGTCAGATCGAAGCCAAGGCACTACGCAAGCTGCGCCACCCTTCCCGTTCGGATAAGCTGCGCAGCTTCGTTGACACCAACAATTAAGGTTTAACCGGGCCGCTAGCTCATGCTTGGTTAGAGCAGCAGACTCATAATCTGTTGGTGCTGTGTTCGACTCACAGGCGGCCCACCAAAAAAAGAAACCACTAAGGTCAGAAAACCTTAGTGGTTTTTTTACATCTTGAGGTCGTCTTTTGCTAATTGAATCATGCTTCGCGCTATGCGCTCCATTCCTGTTAAGATTTTCTTAGTAAACAAAGCCTCCGCGATCACCATCTGAGCCCCTTGAAATTATGAGATTTACTCGTAGACTTTTACCATTAGCATTGCTCCTTATGGCGGCAGGTGCACATGCTATAGAAGTCGACTGCAGCATCACCGTCAGATCTGAACCACAGACTTTGGCGATTAGTCTCTCAAAGACTCCGTACGATTTAACAAAGATTGATTTTGACAACGGATTCCGATTCGCTGGACAGGTTCTGGAAAATCCATTGAGACTGAAGACCTATACATACTTCGATTCAAAAGATCGGTACGTGCTCATTCACGAAAGCATCGTCCCTCTGAATGTTGAGTCATGCGGAAAACCGATCGGCGACAACACGGTTTATTCGCCAAGACTTGAGAATGAACTTTCCTGCAGTTGCCAATTGAAATGTGAGTAAGCCGTGAATCGTTTCATTCTTTCCGCTTTGCTATGTTTGTCTCAGGTGGTTTACGCTCAGAGCTCGCCCATCACCATGGCTTTTGTTGGCGACATTATGTTGGATGAAACCCCTGGGCAATACATTCGGCAAGGTAAAGACCCGTTCCAGGCATTTGCTTCGATACTAGATTCGTCGGATATCTCAATTGGCAACTTGGAATGCGCCGTCGGCACTAAGGGCAAAAGAGAAGACAAGCCATTTACGTTCATGGCTAACCCTAGAGTGCTTCCAGTGGTTAAGAAGCACTTTAGCGCCGTGTCACTCGCCAACAATCATAGTGCTGACTTTGGTCCAGAAGCGTTCGTTCAAACAATGGCCTTGTTAGATAAAGCAGGGATCCCGTACTTTGGTGGCGGAAAAAATATAGAGGCAGCCCACCAACCCAGAATTTTTGACGTCAAGGGAAAACGGATTGCTGTTCTCGGTTATAACGAGTTTTTTCCCAGAAGTTTTGAAGCACTAGATGATCGAGCAGGCATCGCCTGGAGCGAAGATGACTATGTGGTCTACGACATCAAGCAAGCAAAGAATCGGTACAAAGCTGACTATGTCATTGTTTTCCCACATTGGGGCATCGAACATGAAAAGATTGCCTCTACGCGACAAGTTGCTCTGGCACATCTGATGATTGATAGCGGTGCAGATGCCGTGATTGGTGGGCACCCTCATGTCACCCAAAATATCGAGACTTACAAAGGGAAACCCATCTTTTACAGCTTAGGCAACTTTGTATTCAATGGCTTTGATGACGATGATTCCAACACTGGCTGGCTTGTTCGATTAACGCTTCGAGAAGACCGTCCTATAGAGTCCGAAGTTTTCATAGCCAAATTAGACAAAAAGGGAATCCCTCAGCACGCCGGATTTTAATCTGTTGGCTAGCCACCACATAACATCTGAGATGCGCTCTTTGTTAGTTGGGTCAACGTAACACGCTTCCTGTTGAATCAGTTACCTACATTTAGGTATTTCTTGCACGTACCTATTACAGGATACTAAACGTCAAGATGATAAAAACAGAGTCACATCCCCTCTGGCAAGTAGGGTTCCGCCCGTTCTTTGCTCTTACGTGCATTTCAGGAGCGGCGCTTCCTATTCTTTGGGTTTTAATCTACAGCGCCACGTCCATTTTGCCTACAGCCCTGTTTGAGCCGGTGGTATCGCCGATACGTTGGCATGCGCATGAGATGTTTTACGGATTCGGTTGGGCGCTTCTCGGTGGTTTTCTGCTAACTGCGTCGAAAAACTGGGTAGGTATTCGTGGGCGACATGGTTGGTTTCTGATCACTCTTACTGCTCTATGGATATTCGACCGCGTCATTATGGCGTTTGCATTCGGTTGGCCACCATTTGCAATTTATATTGGTTCTTCTCTGTTTCTTTTTACGATCATTATCGCCCTTGAAATCGATCTGATCAGTCATCATTCACAAGATAGCTATGCTGACAATTATTATCTGATTTTCTCTCTGCCGTTATTTCTCGTTGCCAAGCTGTCTATGATGGTTGATAACATGGACCCCATCATAGGCACTAGCATGACGATTGCGCTTTTCAGGCTTATGTTTCTGATCATGCTGGAAAGAACCATTCCAGCATTTATGAAGGGGGCTTTTTCAGTCGAGTTAACGCAACCTTTATGGTGTAAGCATGCCATCAAACTACTCGGCTTTTCCCTAGTCTTCACACCATGGCTACCCACACCACTGGTGTCGGGACTATGCCTCATACTGTCTCTGATTCTGCTAGGTCGATTTTTCAGTTGGTTTCCACAAAAAGCGTTCAGCCGAATCGATATTGGTGTCATGTATCTGGGCTATCTGGCCATCGTGGCAAATCTTCTACTCATTGCCGCTACGCCGCTGCTAGGGCACTGGGCAGGTGCCGCTTCGACGCATGTATTCACCCTGGGCGCTATCGGTCTTATTGCCCCTGCCATGATCATCCGTATCAGTAATGGTCATACAGGCCGCAAGGTGCACTTTAATCGCTGGGACAAAAGTGCGTTATATCTAATGATCGCTGCGCTATTGTTCAGAGTTATTGTTCCCTTCTTTATGCCAAGTGCCTACATCACAGAACTTGCTTTAACGGCACTGTGCTGGCTATTCGCTTTCGGGATCATTGGTTACCGGTATATCCCGATGTTAATGAAACCGCGTATTGACGGTCGCTTACATTAATTACTCAATGCACGATACTGACTATGAATAACCGACACACAAACTATGAGGCGCCGGCTAACGACGAGATTATGGGATGGCTCAAAACCGTGATCGATCCTGAGGCCGGCATTAATATCGTGGATATGGGCTTGATCTACGATGTCCGATGGGTATCAAATAAATTAACACTCATCATGACGATGACGTCACCAGCCTGCCCTGTCGGCGACATGCTCCTTGAAGAAGTTGAAACATGCTTGCGTTCCCATGTGCCAACAGAGACCGACATCGACGTTGAATTAAGCTTCAACCCGTTGTGGGATCCTAGCATGATGTCCGAGGCTGCACGAGAAAGCTTTGGCTGGTAGCTAATGATGCCCCTATCGCCAAAATACCGGTTGCCATTTCTAATCCTTGGATTGATTTCTTTAATCGCTGGGTTGGCAACAGGACTTTCCAGGCTCGGCGTGAGCACCCCGGAAATCTATCAATCGGTCAGCGGGCTTCACAGTGCTTTCATGATTTCATCGTTCTTTGGCACACTCATTGGTCTTGAACGTGCGGTCGCAACTCGTTATTGGTGGGCTTATCTTGCACCGTTATTAAGCGGTCTAGCCGGTCTATCACTGTTGATATTGATGCCAGGCAGCTCAGTGGCACCGCTCTTACTGATGCTCGCAAGTGCTATTTTCACGCTGGCTAGCGGCATGATTGTGCTCAAACAGACAGCGCTGTTCACGATCACCCTATGGCTTGCAGCAACACTTTGGTTCTGTGGTAATGCCTTGTGGCTCGTGTCGAATAACCTCTGGAGCGGTATCCCCTTCGGTTTGAGCTTTCTTGTGCTCACAATTGC
>JBDLTI010000007.1:0-50926 GCA_039805865.1 Pseudomonadota bacterium
AGCTCGGCTTTAGTCGCGCCGAGTTTGATTAGTGCCTGGGTATGAAAGCCAATGCAACCATCGCAACGGGCGGCAACGCCAATGGCGAGGGCAATCAGTTCCTTGGTTTTGGCATCCAGGGCACCATCTTGCATAGATGCCTTGTGCAGAGCACTAAAAGCGGCTTGTACTTCGGGAACCTGGGCACGAAATTGAGCCAGACCTTTGCTCAGATCTTGGGTAACGGTTTTGAAAGACTTTTCTGACATGGTTTTTTCCTCGGATAAATCGCACTAGCGCATAAGTATATAATTACATATAATATACGCCCGTGGTATAAATGTCACGTTAGTTCAACAGGAGAAGCAAAATGACACAAAACGTTGGCGGTCTGGATCGCGTTCTGCGCGTAGTGGTTGGCTTAGTGCTGATCGGTTTGGCAGCTACAGAGACCATTCCGGCTTGGGGTTACATCGGTGTTGTGCCTTTGTTGACTGGCCTTTTCCGCTATTGCCCGGCATATAGCATTTTTGGTTGCAAGACCGGTGGCGGTAGCTGTGGTACTGGTTGCGGTACAGGTTGTAAGACCGACTGCAAATAATCCGCATTAGCGGGGCGCATGTAGTTGCGCTAAGGCCCACTCGATGTGTGTTTTTACGAGAGCACTCGAGTGGGCTTTTTTCTGTTCCAGGGCGTTGATGTTCGTTTCGTTGGGCGTGGCGTTGCCAAGGGCAACACTGATGTTCCGTTGCCACTGTTCATAACCAATGCGCCTTATAGGGCTGCCGGCCATCTTGTTCAGAAACTTCGATTCGTCCCAGCTAAAAAGATCCAGCAGTGTTGCATTGTCAAGATTGTGACGGGGTGAAAATTCGGTATCGCCCTCCTGTGCGAAACGATTCCAGGGGCAAACAAGTTGGCAGTCATCGCAACCGTAGATCCGGTTCCCCATCGCTTTGCGGAATTCGACAGGAATCTCACCTTTGTGTTCGATCGTTAAATAACTGATGCAACGACGCGCATCAACCTGGTAGGCCGAGGTAATGGCACCGGTCGGACAGCTCTCTATGCAACGGGTACAGTCTCCGCAATGAGATTCAATCGGTGGATCAGGCGTTATTGCAAGGTCACAGATAAGCTCTCCTAGAAAGTACCAGGAGCCGTTTCTATCGAGGGAGAGGGTATGTTTGCCTTTCCATCCCAGACCCGCCTGAGCAGCCAGAGCGACTTCCATTACGGGGGCAGAGTCGGTAAATGCCCGGTAATTAAAAGGACCAATCTGATCGGTCAGTTTGTCTGCCAGCGTTTGTAAACGGTTGCGAATGACTTTGTGATAATCGCGTCCTAGCGCATATCTGGAGATGTACACAGCCTCCGTGTTAGTAAGCTGTGTCTGGGCATCGGCAGCTTTTGCCGGCCAGTAGGGTAGCCGAACGGTGATGATGCTGGCCGCACCCGGAAAGAGTTTTTCTGGATCTTTGCGCAGGTCTGCGTGGCGCGCCATGTAGTCCATGCTGCCGTGTTGGTTGCGTGCTAGCCATGCATCGAACTGCAACCGGTCTTTTTCTGGAATCGTCACGGCGCTAATCCGAACGCCACCAAAGCCAAGTTCGGTTGCAAGTTGCTCGATCAGTTGACGCGGGTCTGCGTGATTAGGCAAAACGCGCGCGCCAGGTGAGCCACAGTGCATTGGCTTCGTCGGTGCCTTCCGCAGGAGACCAAGACGCGATTTCTTCTGTTTTTAGCGGAATAAAAGGACCCGCCTTGGCTTCAAAGAAGACACTGTTCGGCGCGAGTGCCAGAATGGTATGAGTTGTGCCGTGTGGGATGTCGATACCAAAGACTGGACCAACCGGGGTAAGCTCAATCGCTTCTTGAATCGCTCCATGTTCATCAAAGCTAAGGTAGCCAAAGCGACCCTGTAACACGATGATGGTTTCATCTTTAGTGGGGTCAAGGTGCCGGTGAGGACGAACGTAAGACCCCGGCTGCATGGCATTTATCAATCGATGTGCAGGAAAATCGTCTGTTGGGTGAAAGTTTGCGTTTTTACGTAAGCGGGGCGATGTACGCGCTTCGTTAACCGTTTGTAAGAGCAGTGTTTGATCAATTCTTTGGGTGGCCATGAGTTTTACTTGATTACGATTTATAGATTAATATAATATACGAATAAGTATTCGAAGCAGGGATAGCTGATAACAAGCCACAATGGCTGGGGGAAATCTAGCATGAAGCGCACTAAAACGGCAGAAACGACATTTGTGCCATTACATGGTTTGGCCACTTTGGGCGCGGGCGGGCTAACGGTGAGCTTGTTCATGTGGTTGCTATTTTTGACACCCCATGCGGGTGTGGCTGTGCCAAATTTTGAAACGCTCCAGGCCTATGCGGCCAGCGAAGATCTGGCTTGGTTTTTTGTCAGATCCATTCAAGCGGGCATTCTGATCATAGGCACGGTGCATCTTGCTCTGGTGGTCTGGATGCTCAAGGGGCTGGCTGCTTTTAAACGCTCTCCGCAATTTACCGCTTTCTGGCAGTCCCATATGGGACTGCAGCTGATGGTTCGTCCATTGGTGTTGGCGATGATGGTGAATGTCCTGTTTATCCTGGGCTTGGTCTTTGTGCCTGGCTTATGGGATTTGCGTGAGATGCTCTTTCCGGGCGCCTTGGCCGCCTTTTTCCTAATTGCTATTGATGCCGTCATTCTCTGGATGGATCATTTATCCGAGTTGTATCAGAGCCAGTCTGATAATTCCGGCAGCGGTCTTGCCGGCATGTTTCCTGCGTTCACCTTCGGCATGCTGAGTGTTGGGTTTTCTGCCTCTGCCGCAATGAGTCATCATAAAGTGACAGCGGGTATCGGATTTGCCGGTGCAGTGATCCTCATGGTTTTTGCTCTGTTTATTGCCTCGGCTCATTTTGTTGTGCAGTTTCCGCGCATGATGAGCGATGGTGTTAAACCTGCCGCCTCCGGAACCTTGTGGATGGCCATTCCAATTTCGACCATTCTTGGTATTGCAGCGTTTCGGTTGTTAATGGGTGCACAACACGTATGGGGTGCCCAGGTTGGCAATGTGCTTCCAGCAGCCGTTCTATTGATATTTATGTCTGTGCAGGTTTTCTTTTATCTGCTGGGGCGAGCTGTGATGAATAGAAATAATGGTTGGCAATACCTGGTCACAGAATCGCCCCAAGCTGCGAGCTTTTCCCTCATTTGCCCGGGAGTAGGGTTGTTTGTGCTGGGTATGTTTGTTGTCTTCCGTGCATTAGTGCCATTGGAAGTCGTTGATTCGGTGACGATGTGGCTGCCACTTATGATTCTGCTGGTGTTGCAGCTGGCAACTTTTGGGTTATTTGTTCGCTTGATGCGTAAAGCGATGCCTGCAAAAAGAAACTCATAATGAACCATAGGGTGGGTGTTTGCCGTAGCTGGTACAAATCTCTCTGGTTTTGGTTGTTTTTGTTTATCATGCTGCTGGCGCTGGCAAACTACTTCGCTGGTGCTGCGCCAGCTTGCCCGGGGTGTTGTCGGGTTTATTTTTAGTCATTGAATAGTTCTCATGCCAAAGCTACATCGTAAATATTTCCACCTGGTTTTTTCCCTCGTTATGGGCGCCAAGATGGTTTTTGTAATGACCTTTTTCATTACACTGATCAATCTTGGGTGGGAAGAAGGTTTTTTTGCAAGCTGGATGCGCGCTTACGTTATTGCCTACTTTATTGCCGTGCCCGTTATTTATTACATGGCGCCTTTGGCAAGGCAATTTGCTGCTCGTTGGGTTGAAACGCCCTAAGCCGATACATTTAGACTAGCCAGCGAGCGAAGGCTCGGGCACCATATCGAAACTTTCTTGAGGTTTCGATGTCTGTATTGCGTTTTGAGTTGACTGATGAGCAGGCCATGCTGGATCTGGGTGCAAGGATTGCCCGGGTATTACCTGCTTTGCCAACACGCTTTTTGATAACGTTGAATGGTGACCTCGGTGCAGGAAAGACGACACTGGTTCGAGGTGTTTTGCGTGGATTAGGTTATGAAGGGCGCGTTAAAAGTCCGACATACCCGTTGCTTGAAGTCTACAAAGTGCCCGGTTTTGTGCTCAATCACTTTGATCTCTATCGTCTGGAGACACCTGAGGCTTTGATTGAAGCAGGCTTTGAAGAAAACCTCAGTGGTGACGGGGTCAGTTTTGTTGAATGGCCAGATCGTGCTGGCAATTACTTGCCAGGGATTGATTGGCAGATTGTTATCACGGACTCAAAGTCCGGTGGAAGATCTGTGTCGCTTGAGGCGCAATCTGAGCAGGGTGAGGCATGCCTAAACCACCTCGTATAAAAACTGGCTCGCCCCAACCGTATCGTCGTTCTTTTTTAAGGAGCGCGGGTTCGCTGTTGCTTTTAAGTGTGACGCCAGTTGGGGCATGGGCAGCGGCAGCAGCTTCCTCGATTGTCGCCGTGCGCGTCTGGCCTGCTGAAGATTACACTCGGGTAACGATTGAACATAAGGGGATGGTGAAATTTACGCAGAGCGTCGTTCACAATCCGGAGCGTTTGGTTGTTGACATTGAAGGCATTGAGCTCAATAACGTGCTCAAGAGCCTAGGCGATAAGGTGGGGCCGAATGATCCCTATATTCGTCAATTACGTGCCGCCAATTACAAGCCGGGTGTTGTTCGGCTTGTCATGGATCTAAAGAGCGAAGTGGCGCCGCAAGTATTTAATCTTCCACCCGTTGGGGATTACCAGAGCCGATTGGTGATGGATATTTACCCCACGGTACCAGCCGATCCGCTGATGCGATTGGTCACGACGCAGCAGCCTGTGCCGATCAAAGAACCGGTTAAGGTAGAAGCGCTGAAATCGGAGCCGGTGAAGCCTCAGCCTGAAAAACCCGCGCCGGCTGAGCGGCCAGTGGTGAGTGAGCCGGAACCAACGCAAAAGCTGGCAGAAAAACCAGCAGAAGCGCCATCGAAGCCAGGTAAGAAGTCAGGTCGAATGGTGACGATCATGCTGGATCCGGGGCACGGGGGAGAAGACCCAGGGGCCATTGGTGCACGCGGATCGATGGAAAAGAACGTGACCCTGTCAATTGCCCGCCGTTTGCGTGAGCGTATTGAGAGCGACCCCAATATGCGGGCGGCGTTAACCCGGGATGGCGATTTCTTTGTGCCACTGGGTATCCGTGTGCAGAAAGCGCGCAAAGCCAAAGCCGATCTGTTTGTTTCGATTCATGCAGATGCCTGGATTAAACCGGAAGCGCGTGGTTCATCCGTGTTTGTGCTCTCCGAGAAGGGGGCGTCCAGTGCGGCCGCACGCTATCTGGCGCAAAAGGAAAATGAAGCCGATAAGGTGGGGGGGGTTAATTTCACGGTATCTGACCCGCATCTGGCGCGAACGCTCATGGATCTGACGCAAACAGCCACGCAAAATGACAGCATGAAGCTGGGTAAGTCTGTGTTGTCGAACCTGGGTAGCGTGAATGCACTGCATAAGGCATCGGTCGAACAGGCAGGTTTTGCTGTGCTAAAAGCGCCAGATATTCCATCGGTTTTAATCGAAACCGCCTTTATTTCGAATCCTGAAGAAGAAAAGCGTCTCAATGACGACGAGTACCAGGATAAGTTGGCGGAAGCGATTATGCGAGGCATTCGTCAGTACCTGGCACGAAATCCGGTACAAACAGGGTCGCGTAGCGGCTAAACCGCTTCGCTAAGCCTTATAATGCAGGGTTTTCTTACCAAACCCTGCGCTTTGAACCTATGCGCGTACTTCGCGGACTGAATTCGCCTGCCCAGAGCCCTGCGGCTGTTACCATTGGTAATTTCGATGGCATGCATCGCGGGCATCAGGCACTACTGCGTCAGCTTAAGGCTGAGGCAGAGTCGCGTGAGTTGCAGCCATCGGTGCTGACCTTTGCTCCGCATCCGCGCGAGTTCTTTTCCCGCAAGCTGGCCGGCAACAACGCTCCGGTCATTCCGGCCCGGTTGCATACCTTGCGGGAGAAGCTTGAAGCGCTGGCTGCGGCCGGCGTGGCTGAAACGCGCGTTTGTGCATTCAATGAGGCCTTTGCCGCATTGAGCCCGGAAGAGTTCGTCCAGCGGGTGCTGGTTGACGCCATGCAGGCCAGACATATTCTGATTGGCGATGATTTCCGCTTCGGTGCTAAACGTGCGGGTGATTTTGCGTTGCTAAAATCGCTCGGTGAGCAGCACGGGTTCACCGTATCTGCGCTGGATTCGCAATGTCTGGCCGGTAATCGGATTTCCAGTTCACAGGTGCGTGCTGCATTAGCCACGGGTGACTTGCAACTCGCAGAGGCACTATTAGGCTATCCATACGCCATGGAAGGGCGCGTCATTAAAGGGCGTCAGTTGGGCCGCACTATTGGCGTGCCAACGGCCAATGTCCAGATACGTCATGACCCTTTGCCGCTCCGTGGCGTGTTTGTGGTGGATGTCGCGCTTGATGAAACCCGTCAGGCCGTACCTCAGCAGACAAAACGTTACGCGGGTGTTGCCAATCTGGGTTATCGACCGACGTTGGGTGGCGATACTCGGCCCTTGTTAGAAGTACATCTGTTTGATTTCTCGGGCGACCTGTACGGTGCCCATCTTGACGTTCGTTTTCACTCCAAACTGCGTGACGAAACGACGTTTGCCAATTTTGAGGCGCTCACCAGCCAGATCCGCGATGATCTGGCCCAAGCGCGCGCCTTTTTCGAATCTCAGCCTGTCCAGTAAGAACATGACCGAACAATCCAAGAACGCCCCACAAAACGATCAGGCCAAAGAGGCACGTGCAACCCTTAATCTGGCAGATACCGCATTTCCGATGCGTGGTGATTTGCCGAAACGAGAGCCGGCCTGGATTGCCGAGTGGCAGAAGAACGGGCTCTATCAGAAGATTCAGGCGCATACCCAAGGCCGGCCACGTTTTGTGCTGCACGATGGCCCGCCGTATGCTAATGGTGATATTCATATCGGCCATGCGGTGAATAAGATCCTCAAAGACATCATTGTTCGTTCGAAGGTGTTGGCCGGTTTTGATGCGCAGTACGTGCCGGGTTGGGATTGCCACGGCTTGCCGATTGAACACCAGATTGAAAAGCAGCATGGGCGCAACCTGCCAGCTGACGAAGTACGCAAACTGTGCCGCGTTTATGCAGCCGAGCAGGTAGCGCGCCAGAAAAAAGACTTTATCCGCTTAGGTGTGCTGGGGGATTGGGATAATCCCTACCTGACCATGAACTTCAGTGCCGAAGCGAACGAGATTCGTGCACTGGGCAAAATGCTGGCAGATGGCTACCTGTATATGGGTTTGAAGCCAGTGAACTGGTGTCTGGATTGCCGTTCGGCTCTCGCCGAAGCCGAAGTGGAGTACGAAGATAAAAACTCACCGGCTATAGACGTTGCCTTTGAAGTGCATTCGACGCATGCCGATCAGGTTGCTAAAGCCTTCGGCCTGGATCATCTCGAAGGTCCTGCCTTCGCTGTGATCTGGACAACGACCCCGTGGACGCTGCCTGCTAACGAAGCCGTAAGTGTGCATCCCACGGTTGAATATGCGTTGATTGGTACCGCCAAAGGTAATCTTGTTCTCAGCGCAGATCTGGCAGCAAGCGCGCTAGAACGTTATGACCTGCAGGGTCAGGTATTGGGCAAATGTAAGGGCGCAGCGCTTGAACATGTGTTGCTCAATCATCCGTTCTACGCAAAAGAAGTGCCGATCATCTGTGGCGAGCACGTCACGACCGATGCGGGTACTGGCCTGGTGCATACAGCGCCAGCGCATGGCGTCGATGACTTTAACATCGGTAAAAAGTACGGTCTGCCGATTGAAAACCCGGTCGGCGATGATGGCCGTTTCCTGCAAAAGACACTGCCATTGCCTGAGACTGCGCTGGCAGGTCTGAGTGTTTGGGAAGCGAACCCGAAGGTCTTGGAGACTTTGCGTAACAACCACCGGTTGCTGGCAGAGGTCAAGCTGAAGCATAGCTACCCGCATTGCTGGCGTCATAAGACACCGATTATTTTTCGTGCGACCACGCAGTGGTTTGTCGGTATGGATACGCCACCGAAAGCGGGTGCATCGACCTTGCGCCATCTGGCCGAAGTGGCTGTTGCCGATACAAATTTCTATCCGGCCTGGGGGCGTGCCCGTCTCGAGGCCATGATCCGTAATCGCCCGGACTGGTGTGTATCCCGTCAGCGTAACTGGGGGGTGCCGATTCCGTTCTTCCTGAACAAGGAAACGAATGAATTGCATCCTCGGACGCCTGAATTGATCGAAGAGGTGGCGCGTCGGGTCGAACAGCAGGGCATTGAAGCCTGGTTCCAGCTGGATCCGGTTGAGCTGCTGGGCGATGAAGCCAAGGATTACCGCAAACTATCCGACACGCTGGATGTCTGGTTCGATTCCGGCACGACGCACTGGCATGTAATGCGTGGATCGCATGCGAATGAACATGCGTGGCCGGCGGATCTCTATCTGGAAGGTTCGGATCAGCACCGTGGCTGGTTCCAGTCGTCGTTACTCACAGGTTGTGCACTGGATGGCAAGGCCCCATACAAGGGCTTGCTCACGCACGGCTTTGTGGTGGATGGCAAGGGCCACAAGATGTCCAAGTCCGTGGGTAATGTCATTTATCCGCAAGAAGTTGCCGATAAGATGGGTGCCGAGATTTTGCGCCTCTGGGTAGCGAATACGGATTACTCCGGTGAGCTGACGATTTCGGATGAGATTCTCAAGCGGGTTGTGGAAGGGTACCGCCGTATCCGGAACACGATGCGTTTCCTGCTGGCCAATACCGATGATTTCAATGCAGCAACCGACAGCGTGGCCATTGAAGACATGCTGGAGATTGATCGCTATGCCATCGAGATGGTGCGTGCGCTCCAGGTATCGGTTCAGGATGACTACCACCGCTACGACTTCCACCACATCGTGCAATCTTTGCAGAATTTCTGCTCTGAAGATCTGGGTTCGTTCTACCTGGACGTGCTTAAAGATCGCCTCTACACGACCGCACCGAATTCGCGTGCGCGTCGTTCGGCACAGACTGCGCTGTGGATCATTACGCAGACCATGCTGCGTCTGATGGCGCCGATTCTTGCGTTTACGACGGAAGAGATCTGGTCCTTGCTTGCCAAGAAACAATCCGGTCTGCCCGAGTCGATCATGTTGTCGGACGCCACCGAATTGCCAGTAATAGTTGGTGCCGATGCGTTGCGTTCCAAGTGGGATCGTATTCGTGCCGTCCGTGCTGAAGTGGCGAAAGCCATGGAAGCGGTGCGCACGGAAGGCAGCATTGGTTCGTCGTTGCAGGCCGAAGTCGCCATTGTGGCGCCCGCAGAAGATGCTGCTGCGCTGGCCGATATCGGTGATGATCTGAAATTCGTGCTGATCAGTTCACAGGCAAGTGTTGTTGCTGGGGATGCTTTGCAGATTACAGTAACAGCAAGCCCGCATGCCAAATGTGAACGTTGCTGGCATCAACGCGATAGCGTTGGCCAGGATGCAAACCATCCTGGCTGGTGCGATCGTTGCGTGAGTAATGTTCATGGCACCGGCGAGGCGCGCAGTTATGCGTAATCGCAGCGGCGCTCTGGTCTTTGGCGTGCTGCTGGCGTTGACGGTCATTTTGATCGATCAGCTGTCCAAGCTCTGGGTATTCAATAATTTTGTTCCCGGTGAATCGGTTAGTGTGACGCCATTCTTTAACTTGGTGCTGGTGTTTAACCCGGGTGCTGCCTTTAGCTTTCTGGCCGACCATACGGGATGGCAGCGCTGGTTCTTTAGCGTCATTGCGTTAAGTATTAGTGGGTGGATTGTCTGGCAGTTGCGTACAGCAAAACCTGGAACCTGGTTTAGTGTGGCATTAGCGCTCATTATGGGCGGCGCTCTGGGTAACCTGATCGACCGTCTGTGGCTGGGTATGGTGATCGACTTTATCGATGTGCATGCGGGCGGCTGGCATTGGCCTGCATTCAATATTGCGGATAGTGCTGTTTGTGTGGGCGCTGTCCTGTATGTGTTGTGCCAGAATCAATCAGATCAGAACTGATCCGTTTTCAGGGAGTCGCGTGTGCAGGAAAACAAACAGCAGATTCAACCCGATAGTTTTCTGACGCTGCATTATCGTCTGACCACGCAGGACGGCGAAGATGTGGTGAGTACCTTTGATCTGGGTCCTGCAACTATCCAGATGGGTAATGGCGAGTTGAATGAAAATCTCGAAGCGTGTCTGGTGGGTCTGGTGCCCGGGGAGCATGCGATTTTCGACGTGCCAGCCGAAGCAGGTTTTGGTCAGCACAACCCGGGTTTGGTTCAACGTATTGCCCGGAGTGCCTTGCCGGTTGGTCAGGAATTGAAAGAAAACACCCTGATGGAGTTTACGTCTCCGGAAGGTGCCGAATTTGCTGGTTTTGTTCGTGAGATTGACGATACACACGCATTGATGGATTTCAACCATCCATTAGCCGGTAAAAGCCTACGTTTTGAAGTTCAGATTATCGGATTGCTATGAGCAGCGCGACTAAATCCATGCCCATTATTCTGGCCAACCCTCGTGGTTTCTGCGCAGGGGTTGAACGGGCGATTGCCATCGTTGAACGTGCGCTCGAACAGTTTGGTGCGCCGATCTATGTGCGGCATGAAGTCGTGCACAATAAATTTGTCGTAGAGGGGTTGCGTGCTCGTGGCGCTGTGTTTATTGAAGCGCTGGCTGATGTGCCCGAAGGGGCAACGTTGATCTTTAGTGCGCATGGCGTACCCAAAACGGTGCGCGAAGAAGCTGCCGCACGTGGTTTACGTATTTTTGATGCAACATGCCCGCTGGTGACTAAGGTACACGTTGAAGTGTCGCGTATGCGCGCAGAAGCCCGTGAAATCATCATGATTGGTCACAAAGGACACCCCGAAGTTGAAGGCACCATGGGGCAGTCTTCAAACGGTATGTATCTGGTAGAAACCGCCGAAGATGTGGCAACGCTGGTGGTTAAGGACCCGAGTCGTCTGGCTTATGTGACACAGACGACCTTGTCGGTAGATGATGCTGCCGTGATTGTGGCTGCACTCCGTGCGCGTTTCCCGGAGATTGTCGGCCCTAAAAAAGATGACATCTGTTATGCCACCCAGAACCGTCAGGATGCCGTTCGCGTGCTGGCAGAGAATTGCGATTTGGTTCTGGTGGTCGGCTCGATAACCAGCTCTAATTCGAACCGCTTGCGCGAAGTCGCTGAGCTGTTGGGGCGGCAAGCGTATCTGATTGACCGTGCAGATAATATTAACCCGACCTGGCTGGTGGGGGCGCCACGTATTGGTGTCACCGCGGGCGCATCGGCCCCCGAAGTGCTGGTTGAGGAAGTTGTGGCTCGACTGCGTGCGCTGGGTGCGGGACAGGTCGAGAATCTAAACGGTGTCATTGAAGACGTAAATTTTCCGTTACCAAGCGGTTTGCGATAACGGCAAAGTGATTTGCATGGCTGATCAATCTACCCCGTCGAGCTGCTATCACTGTGGGTTACCCATTCCTGAGGGGATTCGGCTGGATGTCACGATCAATGCACAGCCACGTGCTATGTGTTGTGAGGGGTGTCGGGCGGTTGCCGAAGCCATTGTTGCGAATGGGCTAGAAGCGTATTACCTGAATCGCGATGCCATGCCTGAATCACCTCGGGAAGCACGCCCGGAAATTCTGGATTCGCTAGCGCTTTATGATCAGGCCGAGTTTCAGAAAACCTTTGTTCGTGCGTTAGGTGAGTACGAGCAGGAAGCCTCGCTGGTACTTGAAGGCATTACCTGTGCCGCCTGTGTCTGGTTGAACGAACAGCACGTGGCACAAGTACCCGGCGTTCTTGCGGTGGAAGTGAACTACACCACGCGGCGGGCACGCGTCCGTTGGGATAATCGTCAGGTGGCACTGTCGCAGATTCTGAAGGCCATCGCTGATATCGGGTATCGAGCGCATCCATTTGATCCGGCGCGTCAGGAGGCGGTGGCCCAGAAAGAACGGCGGGCGATGCTATGGCGTTTAGCGGTGTCGGGCTTAGGCATGATGCAAGTGATGATGTATGCCTATCCGACTTATATCGCCAATGATGGAGACCTGGCACCGGATATCGAGGCTTTATTGCGTTGGTCTAGTTTGTTTCTGACGCTACCGGTTATTTTTTATGCCTGTGGTCCTTTCTTCAGAAATGCCTGGCGTGATATCAAATTGCGCCGGGTGGGTATGGATACGCCCGTTGCGCTCGGTATCGGGGCAGCCTTTGTCGCCAGTGTATGGGCCACCGTGGTGAACCACGGGCACGTCTATTACGACTCCATCAACATGTTTGTATTTTTTTTGCTGGGGGGTAGGTATCTTGAGTTGCTGGCTCGCCAGAAAGCCTTACGTGCTACTGAAGAGCTAGGACGTCTGGCCCCGGCCTTTGCTGATCGACTGCTGGATGATCTGCCACAGGAATCTACCGAACGTATTTTAGTCAGTGCGCTGCGGGTAGGGGACCGGGTTCTGGTAAAGCCCGGTACGCAAGTGCCGGCAGATGGCAGGGTCATCAGGGGGCAGACGAGTGTTGATGAGTCGTTGCTTACCGGAGAAAGCCTGCCGGTGCCGAAATCTGTGGGTGGGCTGGTTACCGGCGGCTCAATGAATATTGAAAGCCCGATCACGGTACGTGTGGAGCAGGTAGGTAATGAAACCCGATTGTCAGCTATTCTTAAACTCATGGAGCGAGGAGCACTAGAGAAGCCGGTGGCTGTTACTACGGCAGATCGCGTGGCATCCTGGTTCTTGTGGGGCTTATTAATGCTGGCGGCCATTACGGCAGGTATTTGGTGGTGGCTAGATCCGTCCAGAGCATTGCCCATAACCGTGGCTGTTCTGGTGGTGAGTTGTCCCTGTGCCTTATCGCTGGCAACCCCGGTTGCTTTAACGATTGCCACTGGTCGCCTAGCGCGTGAAGGTCTGTTAGTGACGCGTGGACATGCGGTAGAGACGCTGGCACAGGTAACCGATGTGGTTCTTGATAAAACCGGGACGCTTACATCTGGCGTAATGAAGTTGGAGCGGGTTCAACCGCTATCTGTCGAGGGCGAAGGCTTGTGTCTTCAGTTGGCTGCCAGTTTGGAACAACGTGCCTCTCATCCCCTGGCTCAAGCGCTGGTTGCTGGATGTGATTTGCCTCGGTTAACGATTGATAACGAAAGCCACGAAACGGGCGGTGGTATCGAAGCCAGCATTGGCGGCAGGGTGCTGCGTATTGGGCATGCGGCTTATGTGGCGAAATTAGTGGGTGATGTGCCTGTGCCGCCATTGGAATCCGCTTCATCGGCGGCTACAACGCTTTATCTGGGTGAAAGGGGTGTCTGGTTAGCCCGGTTTTATATTTCAGATACCGTGCGGCCCGATGCGCTGGCTGCGATCAATGCGTTAAAGGATCTGGGCTGCGTGGTGTCATTGCTGTCCGGAGATGATCCGATCGTTGCACAATCGATTGCTAAGCAATTGGGTATTGAAGATGCGTCGGGTAGAGAATCTCCCCAAACCAAGCTAACGCGGGTCGCTGCATTGCAGGCGGCTGGCCGAGTGGTTTGCATGGTGGGCGATGGCGTGAATGACGCGCCCGTGCTGGCCAATGCCCAGGTGTCGGTCGCGATGGGTGAAGGCACGGAACTCGCCCGGACGCAGGCCGACTGTGTCCTTTTGGGCCAGCATCTGCTGGTGTTGCCTGCGGCGATTCGATTGTCGCGATCGACGCGAAGAACGATTCGGGAAAACCTCTGGTGGGCGATTGGCTACAACGCCATTGCTCTGCCGGTGGCGATGTGTGGTTTTCTTACGCCCTGGTTGGCGGGACTTGGTATGTCATTCAGTTCTTTGTGGGTTGTCTTGAATTCTTTACGGCTGCAGCGGGTAAGCATTCGCGATTAAGTGCGCCTTAGGGCAGAATAGAGCGCATGGAATCTCTCTATCTGCTTATTCCCGTTTCGGTCATTCTGGTCTTTGTGATTGCCGGCCTGTTCTGGTGGTCTGTGCGTTCAGGTCAGTTTGATGATCTCGAAGGGCCAGCGCATCGCATCATCATGGATCGTGATGCCAAGCAAGCTTCAGAAAACAAAGATAAAAACCCCAAGGATGTGTCTGTTTCGGATTAAGAGCCATGTTGCGCCGCAGCTAAATTTGATCTTGGTCAATAAAGCATTAAATAAGTTGTTTGTAGACGCTTTTTAGTCGCTGCGACTCTTGTAAAAGACATCTAATCCAAAGGATACTTCAAGCTGCAGGGTTGTTCGGGCACTTATGCCCAGGCCTTGCTTCTCTGTTGGGGTTGGGGTGCATTGTTAACGCAGTGCACCTTTTTTTTGCCGGTATTCTCATAAGTTATAATATTTCTTGCGAATTTGATCTAGATCAATAAACTGTTATTAAGTTAGAATTAAGCCTTTGTTAAGGCACGTTTTGCGTGCAAAATGACAATGTTTGTTCAATTAAAGAGGTGCGTCCAATGTCTGTAATGTCGGATACGCAATCTGTATACAACTACAAGATTGTTCGGCAATTTGCCGTTATGGCGGTGATCTGGGGGATCGTCGGCATGCTGGTGGGTGTTATTGTCGCTGCCCAGCTCGTCTGGCCAGAGCTCAACGTTGCTCCCTACCTGACCTTTGGTCGTTTGCGTCCGTTGCATACCAACGCGGTGATTTTTGCGTTTGGTGGTTCGGCACTGTTTGCGACGTCTTACTACGTTGTCCAGCGCACCTGTTACACGCGTATTTTTTGTGACAAGCTGGCTGCTTTCACTTTCTGGGGTTGGAATCTCGTTATTGTTCTTGCCGCAGTGACACTGCCGCTGGGCATGACTTCTGCGAAAGAATACGCCGAACTGGAATGGCCGATTGATATCCTGATCGCCGTAGTGTGGGTTGCCTATGCTGTGGTGTTCTTCGGTACGATCGCAAAGCGTAAGGTTTCGCATATTTACGTTGCGAACTGGTTCTATGGTGCCTTCATTATTGCAGTTGCGCTGCTCCACATTGTGAACAGTGCAGAAATTCCGGTGAGCCTTTTTGGTATGAAGTCGTATTCTGCTTACGCTGGCGCGCAGGATGCAATGGTTCAGTGGTGGTATGGTCACAATGCTGTGGGCTTTTTCCTGACTGCTGGCTTCCTGGGGATGATGTACTACTTTGTGCCTAAGCAAGCGGGTCGTCCGGTTTATTCGTATCGTCTGTCGGTAGTTCACTTCTGGGCGCTGATTTTCACTTACATGTGGGCGGGTCCCCACCACCTGCACTACACCGCACTGCCAGACTGGACTCAGTCCGTAGGTATGGTTTTCTCGCTGATTCTGCTTGCACCATCGTGGGGCGGCATGATCAACGGCATCATGACGCTGTCGGGTGCCTGGCACAAGCTGCGTGATGATCCGATCCTGAAGTTCCTGATCACCTCGCTGTCCTTTTACGGTATGTCGACATTCGAAGGTCCGATGATGGCGATTAAGACCGTTAATGCCCTGTCGCACTACACGGACTGGACTGTGGGTCACGTACACTCTGGCGCGCTGGGCTGGGTTGCCATGGTGTCGATCGGTTCGATCTACTTCCTGATTCCTAAGCTGGTTGGTAAGCAGGAAATGTGGAGCACCAAGCTGGTGACGACCCACTTCTGGATCGCTACGATCGGTGTGGTTCTGTATATCGCCTCGATGTGGATTTCGGGTGTGATGCAAGGTCTAATGTGGCGCGCAGTTAACGCCGACGGTACGCTGACTTATAGCTTCATTGAAAGTGTTAAAGCGAGTTATCCGTTCTGGGCAATTCGTGTGTTGGGTGGTGTCATGTTCCTCGGCGGTATGCTCCTGATGTTGTACAACGTTGTTAAGACAATGCAGGGTGCCCGTATGGTGAATGATGCTGCAGTTCCAGCACCGGCACACCACTAAGCTCAAGAGAATCGGAGAAATACGATGAAACTTACACAAGAACTCGTAGAGCGCAAGGTTGGGTTGTTGATTGTGCTGACATTCCTGACTATATTTGTTGGCGGTGCGATCGAGATCATCCCTCTGTTTTGGCAGAAATCGACCACGACCCCTATCGAAGGCCTCAAGCCTTACGATGCGGTTCGTCTGGTTGGTCGTGATATCTACGTACGCGAAGGTTGCTACAACTGTCATTCTCAGATGATTCGTCCGTTCCGTGCAGAAACAGAACGTTACGGCCACTATTCGGTTGCTGGGGAGTCGGTTTACGATCACCCATTCCAGTGGGGTTCGAAGCGTACGGGTCCCGATCTTGCCCGCGTTGGTGGTCGTTATTCGGATGTTTGGCACGTAACTCACCTAAACAATCCACGTGACGTGGTCCCTGAGTCGAACATGCCAGCTTATCCACATCTGCTGACTACGAAGGCTTCGGCTACCGTAGGTGCCGATGCAGATGCCAAGATGGTTGCGCTGCGCCGTGTGGGCGTTCCTTACACCGATGAAGACATCGCCGGTGCTAAGGAAGCCATCGGTGACAAGACCGAAATGGACGTCCTGGTTGCTTACCTGCAAGGTCTGGGTACGCTCCTGCCGAATACGGCAGCAGCAACCTCGGCGCCTGCTGCGGCTCAGTAGAAATGGATCAGAACGATCTTCGTGTAGTGGTTACGGTGGTGTCTTTTATCGCCTTCATAGCCATTTTGATCTGGGCATTCAGCCGGAAAGCCAAGCCTGATTTCGATGTGGCATCGCGCATTCCGTTTGAAACCCTGGACCAGGCCAAGCAGGATGAGGCCCGCGAAGCATCTCAGAAGTAATCCAACCCGTTACGAACTTACGGAAGAATCATCATGTTAACAAGTGTTGCTTCAATTATCGTCACCATCGTGGTGCTAGGCAGCATCCTCGCGTGCGCCTTTATCCTCTGGAACCAGAGCCGTTCAAAATTCCCAACAGGGAAAGTTGAAACGACGGGTCATGAGTGGGATGGTCTAGAGGAATACAATAACCCGCTGCCTAAATGGTGGATGTATCTTTTCTGGATTACTGTGGTTTTTGCATTGGCCTATGTATTTCTGTATCCAGCGCTTGGTAATAATAAAGGTGCTTTAGATTGGTCTTCGACCGGTCAATGGCAAAAGGAAGTGAGCAAGGCCGATGAGCAGTACGGTCCGCTATTTGCCAAATACGCACAAACGCCAATCGAAGATTTGTCGCAGGACCCACAAGCTGTTGAAGTGGGTAAGCGTTTGTACCTGACCTACTGCTATCAGTGTCATGGCTCTGATGCGCGTGGTGCCAAGGGTTTCCCAAACTTGACGGATAACGATTGGCTGTATGGCGGTTCACCAGAAGTCATTCTGCAAACCCTTACCAATGGCCGTAACGGTATGATGCCGCCGCATGCACACTTGGGTGATGCTGCGATCAAAGATCTGGCTAACTACGTTCGCTCGCTGTCGGGTCTGGCTAATGACTCGCTGGCTGCTGCAAAGGGTAAGGAACTGTTCGCTTCGTCAGGTTGCGCAGGTTGTCACGGCGCTGATGGTAAGGGTAATCAAGCGATTGGCGCACCGAACCTGACCGACAATGTCTGGTTGTATGGCAGCTCTGAGAAGACGATCGTTGAGACTATTGTCAATGGCCGTCAGAACATGATGCCTGCGTTCGGTGATCGTTTGAACGAAGGCAAGCTGAAGCTGTTGTCTGCCTACGTCTACAGCCTGTCACAAAAGCCGGCTGCTAAATAAGTCTTGGGCTTGTAAAACGCCTCACTTGGGAAACCGGTGGGGCGTTTTTTATTGGATAGTAGTGGTTTGACAGCCTGTACATTATGCCCACGAGTATAATGTAGGGACAGTAAAATCTAATAGGTCGTCATATGACAAATCAAAAAATGCCTGATAATCAGACCAAAGAACAAACCGTAGAGTTCGTTGAAAAATCGCTTTATGAAAAGCACCGTAAGGTCTATGCTCGCGCAACTTCGGGTAAATTTAACAACCTTCGTTGGCTTTTGGTTTTTATTACTCAGGCTATTTTTTATATTGGCCCTTGGATACAGTGGGGCGGCCGCCAAGCGCTTCTGCTTGATCTTGTCGAGCGAAAGTTCTACATATTCGGCCTTGTGCTCTGGCCGCAGGATGTTATTTATCTGTCGGTGATTCTGCTACTTTCGGCTTTCGCATTGTTCCTGTTTACGGCAGTGGCAGGTCGACTGTTCTGCGGATATGCTTGCCCACAAACGGTCTACACCGAGATCTTCATGTGGATCGAGAATAAGATTGAAGGCGATCGTAATGCCCGCATCAAGCTTGATCAGGCACCCATGTCTGGTACCAAGTTAAAAATCAAAGCAACCAAATTCTTCCTTTGGGGCATTGTGTCATTATGGACCGGGGTGACCTTTGTTGGTTACTTCATGCCAATGCATGCGCTGATTGGTGATTTAATCAATCTGACCATTAGTGGTTGGTCTGCTTTCTGGGTATTCTTTTACAGCGCATTCTGCTTCCTGCAAGCCGGTTTTATGCGGGAACAAGTGTGCAAATACATGTGCCCATACGCACGCTTCCAGAGCGTGATGTTCGATCCGGATACCCTGATTGTTACTTACGAAGAAGCTCGTGGTGAACCACGTGGGCCGCGTCGTAAGACTGATGACCTTAATGCCAAGGGTTTGGGTGATTGCGTCGATTGTAAAGTCTGTGTACAGGTGTGCCCAACCGGTATTGATATTAGAAACGGACTCCAGTACGAATGCATTGGATGCGGTCTATGTATTGATGCCTGTAACGAGATCATGGCCAAAATGGATTACCAACCTGGCTTAATTCGTTACGATACAGAAAACTCCATCAATAAACATTACACATCTAAGCAGATGCTGAGACATGTTATGCGCCCACGCATCATGCTCTATACGGGCATTTTGATGGTTATTACTGCGATCTTTGCCTATTCGTTAAGTACACGTATTCCTTTGCGCGTCGATGTGCTGCGCGACCGCGGAGTCATGACGCGCGAAGTAGGAGATGGTCTCACCGAGAATGTGTACATCCTTCATATTATGAATATGCAGGATAGTGTGCGTACCTTCAGTGTTAAGCCTGAGGGCATGGATAAAATCCGCTTGGATGGTGCAGATACGTTCAAAGTTGAACCTTTGGGTAACCTCACGCAGCCAATCAACGTCCGCGTGCCTACAGATGTTGGAAATCCGGGTGCAAATCAAATCAGGTTTATCATTGAGGACGTAGAGAACTCAGCGGTTAAGTTGGACGAGAAATCGACCTTTATCCAGCCTAAATAAATTAAAAGCATGACCAACACTATTTCACCTTGGTATAAACATCGTTGGCCCTGGATTCTCATGGCAGGGCCAGCGATTGTTATCGTTGCTGGTTTCATCACGGCCTGGTTAGCCATTGTTAGTAATGATGGTCTGGTTGATGACAATTATTACAAGGTGGGTCTTTCGGTCAATCAGGAATTGAAGCAGCGTCAATTAGCGGCTGAATTAAATATCAACGCTGCGTTAACCCTGGCTGCTAATGGAAAGTCTGTTGATTTGGTTTTAAATGGATTGCCTAAAGAAGCCTTGCCGGATGTCCTTCAATTGAGGTTGGTTCATCCTACGCGCAAGGGTGAAGATCAGCGTATCAGCTTAGTCCGCTCTGGTGTTGTTTTTCGTGGAGAGGTCCCGGAAAACCTAGGTACTGGACGTTGGCATGTGGTGATTGAAGATCCCTTGGCTGGTTGGCGTATGGATGGAAAGTGGGATATCCAAAAGAGTAATGCGGTAGTGATTTTTGCAAAACCCCAATAATTTTTTAAATTTTATCTGAAGGAGTGAATGATGGCTTGGAAAGAACTGTTTACTACAGATGTTGGTCTAGGTAGCCTTGCTGTGATTGTTTTTGTGATTGGTATGTCGATCTTTTTTGGTCGTCTGTTTAACAAGAAGATGAACGAAAAACCAACGGACGAATAAGCAATACCTTAAACAAAAAGCCCGGGAGACCAATGAGTCTCCCGGGCTTTTTGTTGCGGCTTGGTTTAAAGGCCTTTTTTCTCAAACAAGCGGAACATGAGTGCCGTAATGATCGAAAAGACAATGGCAACAACCCATGGCGAAACACCGAAAACCTGGGGTAGGCTGAGTTTTCCAAAGTCAGCCCATGAAAGTACCGTGCTCTTGAGGAATGGATAAAACTGGGCATAAACAGCTGCACCAATCACCATGCCGACAATGCCAAAAGCGGCGTGCCAACGTCCTTCACCGACAGCCCCAACAGCCGTTCCCGGACAGAAGCCCATGACCGCCCAGCCAATGCCAAAGAGGCTACCGCCAACAACCAGTGCGCCCACATTCATTGGCTTATGACTCTGAGCGATTACGCCTTGATCAGAGAGAATCAGAATGCCGAACATCCCGACAACAATCGCTGACAGCATGAACTTAAAGATGGTCATATCTTTGAAGAGCATGGCGCCGACTTGTTTGCCAAAACGTAGCACGCGGCCTTTTTGCAGCAGGAAGCCGAAAGCAATGCCCGTAGCTAAGCCTAAAGTAAGATCGATGCCCATGATTATTTTTTCCGGTAGATGATATTGGCAACCAATGCGCCAACGCCGAAGAAGAATGCGAGGGCAACATAGGAACTCACCGACATTTGCATCATGCCGCTTAGGCCGTGGCCACTTGGGCAACCATCCGCCATGCGAGCACCGATCATCATCACGATGCCGCCTAGGATGGCTGCAATGGCACGCTTTGTGACGGAGCCGCCAAATCGAGCCTCCCATTCAGGTGGCACAGATTCAAGTTTGAAGCTGCCATCCATTTTGGAGGCAATGAATGCCCCAATAAAAATGCCAACGATCATCATGAACTGCCAGTCGATGATTACCTTCTCTTTAACGTAGTACGCGTTTTCTGTTACATAAGCTGTGTCTACAGAGCCTATGAGCATTCCGGCGGCTCTGACAAAGGTAGTTGAAGCGCCTAGGTACATGGATTTACCGAGGAGTGTCGTGGTTAGATAGACCGAAATGATGGCAAGCACACCCACCAGCGCCCCTGCGAGGTATGGGCTCCATCCCTTTGATTCTTTTTGTTCCATTAAAGCGTCTCCTTACTGTATGTGACGCAATAATATATAAATCTATAAAACGAAGCAACTGGCCAGTTCAAGTTATCTTGTTCCGGTAATACCCCCTTTTAATAGTGTTGGTTCAAGGGGGATTGCCAGAGGGTTTCAGAAACGCCAGAAAAACCAAGCCCATAAGGGCTTGGGTATATCGATTTAGCTAAGAATTTCCTGGAGTGTGATGTAGTCACCTACACGACCGGTCATTTTTTCAGCATCAGTATTTACGGGAAGCGTTTTCTTGCCCGGGCGCCAACCAGCAGGACATACCTCACCGGTTTTGGTTGCGTGCTGCCATGCTTCAACTTGACGAATAAACTCATTGACATTCCGGCCAACAGAGTCGGCTTGCACTTCTTGTGCTACACAGATACCGTCAGGGTTAAAAAGGAATCGGCCGCGAAGCGCCACACCTTCCTCTTCAATTAATACTCCAAACATGGCGCTAACTTCCTTGGTAGTGTCTGCGCCAATGGTGAGCTGGAGCCCTTCAAGAATTGGTTCGGTTTCAACAAATCGTTTGTGAGAGAACTTGGAGTCAACGGAAACCGCGAGAATTTCTACGCCAAGCTTCTGAAATTCATCGTATTTTGCATTCATTGCAGCGATTTCTGTTGGGCAAACAAAAGTGAAATCTGCAGGATAGAAGCAAATGACTGCCCATTTGCCTTTGTAATCGTTAGTGGTCACATGGCTAAAGTGACCCGTCTTTGCATCGTATGCATCCATTGAAAATTCGGGCATTTCACGGCGAACCATTGAAGACGGCATGATGATTTTTTCCTCGGTTGTTTGATTTTGTAACGTTGATTCCTGTTTTGTAGCGGGCTTTCGTGGTTTAACTTTTGTGTCGCAGCTCATAACTTGTCCTCAAATATGCATACAATATAATATTTACAAATATAGTATTGGCCGCACCATTGATAATTGCAAGGCATTTTTTCCTATGAACTCTATAGGTTTTAACTATGAGTTCTGGGCTGCGTACCCAAGCGGTTGCCTGGGTACATACAGCTGATGCCGATGTATTAGAAGCTCATGACTTTACGATTACTTTCTGTCAGTTGCTTTGCGACGACATCAGGTTTGGCAGCGTTAACCCCATCTTTAAGCTGATCTGGTTTGTTACCGCTGTTGGGGAGATACAGGGCACACACAGACACTTTCGCCCCTTTTTTAATCGCTCCATCCATTAACTGTCCGGGCGTTAGATTGGCCGGCTTCAATGCAGCACCTGTGTTGGATTTCAAAGCCAAATCTCCTGCTTTGTCGCATAGCAGAATGCTGACGTTGTCACCTTGTTCAATCATTTTGTTGGCCAAGACCATCGCCATGCCCTGAGTCATCGTGCTTTCTGAATTGACGATAATTGACACATTAGTGTTTTCAGCATGGGCGGCAAGAGCGCTGAATGCGATGGTGATTGCTAAGATACTCTTTTTCATGTGTAGTGCCTTTCGTTATAACGACGTTAAAAAAAACGGGGATACAAAACTGCGAGAACCACAGCCGTCAAGGCCGCTGGCCCAGAAAAAAGCATGGCCAAAATTTTATGCTTGGGTATAAATCCAACGCCGCGAATGAATCCTGCTGACATTGACCAGAACAATAAGTAGGCGGCCAACTTGTCAACGGTGCCATCAACTCTGACAAGAAAACCAGGATAGATGCTAAGAGCGATCATGATGCTGAATGCACAGATCAGTGGTGCCCATGAAACTCCCGTTCGAGTGGAGTCTCCAGATGGTTTATTCATTGCGTGAGTGATCATCGTTATCTGGCTTCGGCTTACGAAGTGCTGCGTTCCTAGCGTCTGTGTTCTCAAGCCATAGCGCATTTAAGATCGCAAGAAAAAGTGCAAAACCAACGCCTAGAACCCAAGTGAAATACCACATACAATCCCTTTCCTGATTAGTGCTGAATCTTTTTGCTTGCCAGAAATGTCAGTAACGCGAAATCTGGTGAAGCTTCATTAGTTAGGCGTGTTAAAACACCCGCTTGAGCTAGCTTGGCCTTGAGTGGTTCTCTAAGGTTTGCAGTAATCAACACGTTAAGCCCCTCCAGTTTTAGCGGAAGCTGATCCTTCATGGTGTGTAGCGTTTCATCCATATCCAGTTCCACAAAATGTTTTTTGATTTCTGAACCGACATTTTTAACGTCATATATCCAGAACTTGCGACAACGACCTGCGTGTGCCGTAACGCTATGTAAGTTCTGGCTTGTAATTGCTATTTTCATGGGAGTCTCAGTATGCGGAGTGATCGTTTTCTTTGATGTAGGCGAGGGTTACCTTGCCGGCCATCACTTTGTACGCCCAGCTGGTGTACAGAATGATGATCGGCATAAAGATGATGGTGGCAACCAGCATGATGCTCAACGTGAGGTGGCTAGAGACGCTGTCCCATACAGTCAGACTTGAACCATAGTCTGTTGAAGAGGGCATAACGAAGGGGAACATCGATGCGCCAGCCGTGGCAATCACACCGATGATGACCAGCGATGACGCTATGAATGCCGGCAGATTTTTACCTTGGCTCATGAGCCACATGGCAACCGGGACCATTGAATAAACGATTAACGGAAGTAGCATCGTTAGCGGATAGCGCTGGTAATTCAACAACCAGGCGCCCGTCTCGCGAATCACACTTTTACCCAGCGGATTCGGTAGTGCATTGGGCGCCACCGTCGATTCAATCACATACCCCGGCACCCCTTGCCACAACCAGATCCCCGCAAGCGTAAAGACTACAATCAGGAGTAGGCCGAACGCGTATCCTGCTTTGCGCGCACGCACGCCTACAGCAGCCTCGGTGCGCAGTGATAGATAAACTGCACCATGAAAAGTAATCATGGCAGTCGACACAATGCCGCACAGCAGCGCAAATGGATTAAGCAGACCCCAGAACGACCCGGTGTAATACGACATGAGATTATTGTCGAAATGGAAAGGAACGCCCTGCAGGAGATTACCGAAAGCCACCCCAAAGATCAGTGGCGGAACAGCACCACCGATGAACAAGCCCCAGTCCCAGGTTTTGCGCCAGACAGGGTTATCGATCTTGCTGCGGTAATCAAACCCGACCGGCCGGAAAAATAATGCCCAAAGCACCGCCAGCATGGCCCAATAGAAACCTGAGAATGCCGTGGCATAAACTAGCGGCCATGCCGCAAAGATGGCACCGCCACCGGTAATAAACCAGACTTGGTTACCGTCCCAGTGCGGACCAACTGTATTAATCACTACGCGGCGCTCATCATCCGTTTTACCCACGAAGGGCAATAACGTACCAACACCCATGTCATGGCCATCCATGATGGCAAATCCAATCAGTAGGACACCTACGAGTAGCCACCAGATCACTTTTAGTACTGAATAATCAAACATGACGTCTCTCCTCAGGCGTGTGTCGTGTGAGCTACTTCATTGTCATAGCGACCCGTGCCTAGACTCCCCGGGCCCTGTCGTGCAAATCGGATCATCAGGTACATTTCAATAATCAGGAGCACGGTGTAAAAACCGATAAAACCGGCCAATGATCCGTAAAGACTTTCAACACTGAGCGTTGAGACTGACATATGCGTTGGCAGTACGCCATAAATCGTCCAGGGCTGTCGGCCATACTCCGCGACAAACCAGCCTAGTTCTGCGGCGATCCAGGGTGCCGGTAGCATGAGCAGTGCCCAACGTAACAACCACGGTTTATCAGTAAATGTGCCTTTAACCGAATACCAGGCAGCCAGGGTAAACAGAGCCAGCATGGCAAACCCCAGGGCAACCATGATCCGGAAAGACCAGAACATGGGTGCAACTTTAGGGATGGTGTCTCTTGCTGCCTGATCAATCATGGCCGGCGTGAAATCGGCCATTTTTGTCGTGTACTTGCGTAAAAGCAACCCAAAGCCTAGGTCATCCTTATGCGCTTCAAAAACTACTTTCGCATTTTGATCAGATTCGTTTTTCCGTAATTTTTCAAGTGCAATGACTGCCTGGATGCCAGAAACAACACGGTCACGATTTTTCTGGATGATTTCTTTAATGCCAGGAATTTCCTTGTCCAGGGAGCGCGTACCAATCAAACCCATGACATAAGGGATTTCAAGCGCGTAGTCGTTGCGCATTTCTTTTTCATTGGGCAGGGCAATGATGTTGAATCCGGCAGGAGCCGGTTCTGTCTCCCACATGGCTTCCATGGCTGCAAGTTTTGTTTGTTGGGCTTCGCCGACCGTGTAGCCAGATTCGTCACCTAGTACGATCGTAGACAGAATTGAAGCAAGACCAAATGCTGCGGCAATGCTAAAACTGCGTTTTGCAAACTCGATGTTACGTTTCTTGAGCAAGTACCAGGACGAAATTGCCATAACAAAAATCGAGCCTGTGACATACCCCGCCGACACAGTGTGTACAAACTTGGCTTGTGCATCCGGGTTAAATAAAACTGCGGCAAAGTCGACCATTTCCATACGCATGGTGACGTAACTGAATTCTGCGCCGACTGGATTTTGCATCCATCCATTGGCTATCAGAATCCACAGCGCGGAAAGATTGGTGCCGATCGCCATAAGGGTTGTGACCAGAAGATGTTGCTGACGCGAAAGCCGTTCCCAGCCAAAGAAGAATAGGCCAATGAAGGTTGACTCGAGGAAGAAGGCCATGAGCCCTTCAATGGCTAATGGTGCGCCGAAAATATCTCCCACATAGTGTGAGTAGTAAGCCCAATTGGTACCAAACTGAAACTCCATCGTTATGCCGGTTGTTACACCAAGGGCAAAGTTAATGCCAAAAAGTTTTCCCCAGAATCGGGTCATATCTTTGTAGATCACTTTGCCGGTCATGACATAGACGCTCTCCATGATGAAGAGAATCCAAACCATGCCAATCGTCAATGGTACAAAAAGGAAGTGGTACAGGGCTGTTGCTGCAAACTGCAATCTTGAGAGATCGACAAGTTGTTCGGTAATCACTATTTATCTCCGGTAGCTATCGATTTGGTATTAGAAAACACCTGTGTACCCATCGATCTTGGGTCAACGGTTACGCGTTGATCGCTGAAGAAAAACCACCAGATCAAAAGCAAAAGCAGAACTTTCGCGATGACGAGAAAAATTAACTCGTTTCGCAAATTTTTGTCTTGGTTATCCGGATGTCTTTTCACGCCTTTATCAATGCAAATAGCGTGCCAACTTTGAATCAGTTGTAACCTTATGAATTAAAACAATAAAAACGCAGATGGCGTCTTCAAAAATAAAGCAGTGTAAAATTCGAGTCAGCAAATGGCAGAAATTGGCAGAAATGATGGGTTTTATTTATGAGAAATAAGGATCACCAAGAAGTGATAGGTCAGCTCATTGCAAGCCTGCAGGATCCATTTGTCGTTATAGATCAGAATTACGTGATCTGTTTTGCCAATGAAGCCTATACGCAGCTTCATAACAATGTCAGCTCTGAAAGCGTCCTGGGCAAAAAGTGTTATGAAATTTCTCACGGGTACTCATTGCCTTGCGACCAGTCGGGTGAGAGCTGTCCACTTTCGGCAAGCCGAGAATCAGGTACTCCGGAGCGAGTTGTTCATATCCATCGACATGCAGATAAGGATCTGTATGAGTCGATCGATCTCACACCCCTCAAAAATGCGCAAGGAGAAATAATCTATTTCTTGGAGAAATTGCAGCCATTGCATCATTTCAGCCCGAGTAGTCAGCGAACGGGCCTTACAGGAAAATCATCAAGCTTTATGATGATGCTGGATTATATGAACCGTGTTGCTCCCACTGACACCACCGTGCTCATTCAAGGGGAGTCAGGTACGGGTAAAGAGTTAGTTGCCCGTGCAATTCATGACTCTAGTAAGCGATCATTAAAGCCCTTCATCACTGTGGATTGCACTGGCTTGCCCGAGTCGTTGATTGAATCGGAGTTGTTTGGGCACGAAAAAGGCGCGTTCACGGGTGCGTATGCGTTAAAGCGCGGTTTGGTCGAAGAGGCCGATGGTGGAACGCTTTTCCTAGATGAGATTGGTGATATTCCCCTGGGTCTTCAGGCAAAGTTACTCAGATTTCTTGAGTCGGGAACTTACCGCCGAGTAGGTTCTAACATGTTGCGACATGCTGATGTCCGCTTACTGTCAGCGACTCATCGTCCACTCAAAGATCTTGTTCTGGCTGAAGCGTTTCGGAACGATTTATATTATCGAATCAGTACATTTCCAATTTTCGTACCGAGTCTACGAGAGCGTCGTGATGACATCCCGATATTGATCTCTTCGCTTCTAAAAAGAATAGAAAAGGGAAGTGCCTTTAAAGTAAGCGATCAAGCTTTAGACTTGCTTTTGGCTTATGAGTTTCCTGGGAATATTCGTGAACTAAAAAACGTACTTGAACGTGCTGTTTTATTATGCGATGGCAAGAAAATCAAGCCAGAACACTTACCGGACGAAATGACTATTGTTCATGAGGAAAATGTGAGCGATCTGTCCCAGAAGGTGGCCGATCATCGTTTCTCTGGCGAGGATGTTGTGTCGTTATTATCTGCCGGTTATTCAAGACGTGAGGTTGCGTTACAGCTTGGAATTAGCGAAAGAACGCTTTATCGAATTTTGCGGGCCCTGAAATGAAAACAGGGCCAAGATGGCCCTGTCCTTGAAAGCTTGGTCAATCAATGATGCGGTGTTTCGGCCTCTTCCCAGCCCGTGATCATTGCTTTGATGTGTGCGGTCAGCGTGTGCCCGGTTGTGGTGAGATAGACGTGGATGAAGAAGAATGCGGTCATCATGAAAGCGCCTAGTGTATGAGCCACAGCCACCCACTCCAGTGACAGGTAGTTGCTTAGACCCCATTGAGTCCAATCGCCATAGAATAAATAAAGCAGTCCTGAAATCCAGATTAACGGTGAAATCATGGCAAGTAATGCCAAGTATGCCAGGCGTTGCAGGGGATTATGTTTCTGGAGTGCTGTTTTGTGGAATGGGTGTGGCGCACCTGTGAAAATGCCAATCGTGTAGTAACGCATCATGGCTGTCACGTTTTTTAACGATGGCATGTATTGTCGCCACTCTCCTGTTGTAAATTGCCAGAAGATCGTAAAGGCCCAAAGTGTGATCAGCGTCCATGCAGCTATGGTGTGCAATTGAACGGAACGGCCAAAGCCAATCAGACTGTAGACACCGTGGATCTCGAAACCCGTGATCATCATTATGATCACCAGCAGTGCCTGTGACCAATGCCAGAATCGTTCATAACGTTTGTAAATATAGATGCGCGGCTGTTGATTAGTCATGTTGCTTTTCCTTGCGGCGACGGCTGAGGTAACGCACAGTGCCATGAAGCGCGCCTGCACCAATGGAGCCAGCCACAGCTAGCCAGCCAATCGTGTCAATGATTGGGTTGTAATCCCGGCCGGGTATGTAGACATCCTTGATTTCCGCCAGTCGGTTATCTGGGTTTCTGCTGTGACATTCCGAACACTTAACAACGTCTTCTTTCGGTGCCACCATGTGAGTGATGAACCAGTTCATTCGTGTTTCGATAAAGCCGAATTTGCCGCTATAGGGTAGCTCGGCGTAATCCATGCCTGCTTTGATTGATTTTTCGTAATCAAAGTTTTCCCAGAAGGAGGTGTCGTCCTTGCCATAGACATGATTAACAATTAGTGTCTTGTTGACGATATCGTATGGTTGTTTACCGACCATAACTTTGAAAGGCCAGATACGAGCCTTCGGATCATTGGCAGAGCCTTCGACGGCATTCAGTTCAAGAATTTTGCTGTCGTCGATTTTGTCGGTAATGCTCACTTGCTTGACCGTGCCGTTGTACCATTTGTAGGTCGGGATGACGTTTTCGCCATATTTAAAATCACCTTTTTCAGCAGAATAGATCATATGGCCATGATCATCTTTAACAAATAGAGGTTTGCCATCGGCATCTTTCTTACCGGCTGTTGACCAGTCCCATAAGGTTTTTGTGGCAATCCCACCCCGTGCAAAAGCGGGGATATGGCATGTCTGGCAGGCTATCCGGTTCGTATGACTATTGACGACTGTTTTTTTGTGGGGTGTGTTGCCATGGCAAGATTCGCAGGTCGCACGGTTTTTGTCATCCCCGATTGGCGTATCCATTCCATGAGGATCCTTGGCCTTGGCTGTATAACGACTGCCCGAAACCTGATGTTTGTTAAAGGTATGGCAGTTGGCACAGGTCATATTGGCACCTTCCGGTGACATATGAACATCGAGCTTACGAGCAGGCTTGATGAGAGATGTATCAAGATCACCATGTTTTACTGCATCACCACCGCCACCGTTAAAGTGACAGGCACCACAGTTATTGCGACCCGGTTGACCAACATGTTGAGCAATCTTGGTCAAATCTGGTGGTTGAACGATTTTGCCACTGCCCTTCGGCAACTCTCGCGGTTCATAGAGTGGGTGTCCCGCATCGGTAGCGATTTTCTTGTAGGTCCCCGTGGTGTCATGACAAGCAAGGCAATCGACATTGTCTTGGTTCGTAAAGTCGTAGTGTTTGTCTTTCCAGTTGTATCCAGCATGACAGCTTGTACAACGAGGTTCGTTGGATAAAACAGATCCACAAAAATTATTTGCGGCATACTGCTTCCCAAGTTTTTTGCCATCGAGCGGATTCACCGCTTCCCACTTCCAGTGAATGCTTTCCATGACTTGATGGCCGGCCATGTTATGGCACTGTAGACATGCTTTAGTCACATCGGGACCCGTTTTGAAAGGCCCCTTTAGCGCTGGCAAAGTGCTGTGATCCGTGGTTGATGCGGATAATTTCGGATTTGCGGCAAAGCTTGCATCGACACTGGATTTCTCTGTCGCCTGAGGTGCCCCGTATGAGATGAGTGTTGCAGAAAGCAGCGTCATGCTCAACAAGAGTTTTAGCAAAAATTTAGGTCGGAAAAGTGACATGATCATAAGACGATCTATAAGAATATATTTCAAAGTATAGAACGATTAATCTAGATGTATATTGATATAGATCAAAAAAAGTCTAAATTTCGGGGTTTTTAGGCGATTCTCGAAACAACGAGTAACAAAAACATATAATATTGCTTCCAATTTTAAGGAGCTCATGATGCGTTTTTATCGTTTTTTGGTGGCGGGCTTGTTCGTTTTGCAAAGTGCTGTTGTTTTTGCCGCTCCTGCACCTGAGAACCCTGAGCGTCAAACATCTTGGGGGCTGTACGTCGATTCTCGTGAAGCATTTCAGATGAAGAACAGTCAGATAGGGCAAAAGATTCTTTTCGTTGATGTCCGTGATCCTATCGAAATTATGTTTACAGGCTTTACGGAAACGGTAGATATCAACATCCCGTTCCTTATGAGTAATCCCAAGAAGTGGAACGATAAGAAGAACGTTTATGCGATGGAAGTAAACAAAGGTTTTGAGGCTTCAATAGATAAGGCATTAAAAGAGCGAGGTTTAAGCAAGGACGATATTGTCATTCTGATGTGTCGTTCGGGCGGCGAGCGTGGTGCCCCTAGTGCCAAAGCATTGGAAGGCAAGGGCTATAAGCAGGTCTATGTCGTCACCGATGGATTCGAAGGTGACACCGTTAAAGAAGGCCCGAAAAAGAACTGGCGCTTAGTCAACGGGTGGAAAAATTCTGATCTACCGTGGAGTTACAAGTTGAATCAGCAAAAGATGTACATGGAGTAAGTGGATTTGCTGCAGGGCGAAAAAAAATGGGACAGCGTTAGCTGCCCCATTTTGAATCTGGCTCTAGAAGTTGTGCTGTTAGTCAAACGTCAGTGACTTCGGTGTTTCCGTTGGTAGGCCTGCAGCACACCACGCGTCAAAACCACCCGCGATGCTCTGAACATTCGAAAAGCCTAACTGCTTAAGTGAGTTTGCAGCCAATGCTGCACGTCCGCTGGTTTTGCAATACAGCAGAATGTTACGTTGCCGCTCCATCAGTAAGGGATCTTGGCTCATCCGGAATTCCAGCATTCCTCTAGGGATGTTGGTTGCTGAAGGTAGGTGACCTTGCTGGAATTCTTCAGGTTCGCGTACGTCTAGTACTAAAGGCTGCTTTTTTAAAGATGCTAGAGCATCATCCGCGGATATCTCTTGAATATGCTGTTTGGCTTCAAGAACAAGATCGTGGGCAGTTTTCATGATAGTTACTGTTTCCCTTGTGTTTATCGATAGACCAAGACGGGTGTCTTTGAGTGTGTGAGTACTTTCTGGGTTTCACTACCCAGTAGTAAGCCGGTAATGCCGCGTCGACCATGAGAAGCCATGAAGATCAGGTCGCACTGTTTTTGTTCAGCGGTGCTGATAATGACTTCGTAAGGAACGTCGCTGGTTTCGCTGGTTTGGGTGAAAGATACGCCTGCAGCACTACAGATCTCACTCGCTGCTTTGAAGTTACGATCGGCGATCGTTTGAGTAAGCTTGCCAAATTCTTCCGGTGTCGTCGGGTCGATCATAGCACCGTCCCCATAATAACTGACAGGGTACTCCGGTTTCACAAAGAGTAGGGTGATGGTTGCTTTGATTTCGCTGGCGAATTCAGCGCCTTTACGAACGGCTATCAGAGAAAGCTCTGAGCCATCGATGGGAATTAGAAGATGCTTGAACATGATTTCAATCTTTCAATGAGCGTGGTTTCCGGAGGCTAGTTCGGTCAGAGCCTCCAGATTGGTAATGTGCAGATGGCGCGTCTGAACGTTGACCAGACCTTCTTCCTGGAAGCGCGAAAACAGGCGAGACACCGTCTCTAGCGAAAGGCCCAGATAGCTGCCAATCTCTTCCCGTGTCATGCGGAGAACAAAGGAATTCGGTGAGTAACCCAGGGCCGAGAAGCGCTTGCCGAGATCTATCAAAAAGGCTGCCAGGCGGGACTCGGAACGTAAATTCGCCAAAAGCTGGAAAGCTGACTGATCCTGAACGAGTCGTTGGCTCATCAGCTTGTTCAGATGGGCGTGTAGTGTTGGTAGGGTGGTAGCCAGTTCATCGACACTCCCGTAAGGCATCATACAGACTTCGCTGCCTTCAAGTGCCACAGCACGGCAGGCATGAGAACCGTTACCAATGCCATCCAATCCGAGAATCTCACCGGTCATCTGGAACCCGATGACCTGATCTCGCTGCGGTTGGCTGGGGAGAAGTGTTTTGAAGAAGCCGCTGCGCACGGCATAGAGCGCATTGAAGGGTTCACCGATTTCGTAGAGTGATTCACCGCGCTTGAGACGGCGGCGGGTGGGGAACCATTGGTCAAGAGAGTCCAGCTGTGCGGCAGCTAGAGCCGGCGGGTGGCAGACCGGGTTCATGTCACAGTGTTGGCATTGGGCTTTCACTTCGGCAAGATCTATCCCACCGCTATGACATGTTGTAGCGGAATCTATCTTATAACCCTGCTGTTCTTGCTTTGAAGTCATATAATTCTGATATGAACAATTCAACACTTGCATTGGTAGACCGGGATTTGTGCCGCCGATTTGATATCAGCGGACCCCGCTATACATCGTATCCTACGGCAGACCGGTTTCAGTCGAATCCGGGTTGCCAGCTACTGGTTGATGCCCTGCAACAGCGGCCGGCATCCGACCAACCGCTTTCATTATATGTCCATCTGCCTTTCTGTAGCACAGTCTGTTATTACTGTGGCTGCAACAAGGTCATCACCAAGGATCATAAAAAGTCTTCTCTTTATCTGGATTATCTAGAGCGGGAAGTGGATATGCAGTTGCACTCTTTGAGTGGATCGCGTTCGGTGACTCAATTGCATTGGGGTGGTGGTACACCGACCTTTCTTTCCGATAACGAAATGCGTCGGCTCATTGGAATTCTGCGGTCGCGTTTCGATTTTCTGCCTGGTGGTGAGTATTCCATTGAGATCGATCCGCGATCAGTAGATCCCAAACGGGCGCACTTGTTAGCTGAATTGGGTTTCAACCGGATGAGCCTGGGGATTCAGGATTTTGATCCCCTGGTACAGAAGGCCGTTAACCGCATTCAGACCTTCGAGCAGACGCGAGATGTCTTGCAGGCAGCCCGCGATGCGGGTTTTAAATCGGTGTCAGTCGATCTGATCTATGGCTTGCCTAAGCAGACGCTAGAGGGTTTTCGCGCCACACTTGATAAAACACTCAGTCTGGCTCCGGATCGTATTGCGTTGTATAGCTATGCGCATTTACCGCAGATTTTTATGCCTCAGCGTCGGATCGAAGAGGCTGAATTACCACAAGGCGAAGACAAGCTGTCTTTGATGGCCATGGCGATAGAGACCTTGGTCGAAGCAGGCTATGTCTTTATTGGCATGGACCACTTTGCCCGTCCTGATGATGAGCTGGCACTAGCACAACAAGATGCCAAACTCCATCGTAACTTCCAGGGTTACTCCACGCATGCCGAACTGGATCTTCTTGCCTTTGGCGTATCTGCTATTGCGAAAGTCGGCCCGGTTTATGCGCAGAATGCCAAATCACTTGAAGAGTATTACGCCGATATTGATGCGGGCCACCTGCCGGTGAGGCGTGGCTACCGGATGAACAACGATGATGAATTACGTCGCGCGGTCATTCAGGAATTGATGTGTCACTTTGAGCTTGATTTTGCTGAAGTCAATGCAGCTTGGTCTATCGATTTTGTGAGTTATTTTGCAAGTGCCATTGAACAGTTGCAACCCCTTGTCGAAGCTGGGTTGTTAACCTTAGACACAACGGGCATCCGAGTTGAGCCCAAGGGTCGTTTACTGGTGCGAATCATTGCCATGGCTTTTGACCATTATCTGCAACAGGATCGACAGAATGCCGAAGCCGGACGGCCAAGGTACTCGCGTGTGATCTAGTTTAGTGACATGTTGAGTACAAGCACCACAGACTTACCATTTTTTGCCGCGGTGCTGATCGGTTGGCTTGGCGGTGTCCATTGTCTGGGGATGTGTGGGGGTATTGTCAGTGCGCTGTCGATGTCTGTTCCAGAAGGGCGTCGTACGTCTCTGTTATTGGCTTATAACCTAGGCCGCTGTTTCACCTACATTCTTTTAGGTGCGTTGGCGGGTTTTATGGGCTACACAGGCATTTCTGTTTTGGGCCTGGCGCCATTAGGCTTTTACATACTGGCTAATGTCTTGCTAATCGGTATGGGCCTCTATCTGATGGGCTGGCCGTTGATCGTCCGCCCCTTAGAGCAGGGTGGGCAATATCTGTGGCGGCATGTCGAGCCCATTGCCCGTCGTTTTTTTCCGGTAACAACGCCCGCTAGGGCATTAATTGTTGGCTTTGCCTGGGGGTTTCTCCCCTGTGGGCTTGTCTACAGTGCTTTGGCAACCGCAATTGCGAGTGGAGACCCGGTTTCTGGTGCCCTCTGGATGGCCGGTTTTGCTTTGGGTACGTTGCCTAATCTCTTGCTCGCCGGTTGGATGGGGGTTGGTTTATTAAATCGTATACGCCAGTCGGCAGTGCGTTGGATTGCTGGAATATTGGTGATTGCGTGGGGTGCTTATGGCCTTCAGCAGGGATTACATTTACTGTGACGGAGCATGTTCTAAAAATTACGGGTCTTAGATGCGCGAACTGCGCCCGTACCGTTCAGAAGGCGATTGAGCAGCTGTCCGAGGTTCAAGCAGAGGTTAACTTTGCTACCGAAGAAGCGATTGTTCAGGTGCCGAGTTCGTTGACTATCGAAGCGGTGATTAGCATCGTCGAAACGGCAGGGTATGGCGCTTCAGAAGTCCGTGATGTCACCGAAGTGTCAACAGCTGAAACGGATCGTTTGCAGCAGCTACGCTTCTGGACGGCAATTATCTGTGCAATGCCACTGCTTCTGGCTATGCCCTGGATGTGGCTTTCCGGTGAGCCGATCCATGTGCCTATAACCTGGCAGTGGTTGCTGGCAACCCCCGTACAGGTGTGGGTTGCCTGGCCGTTTTATCGGGGTGCTTGGTACGCCCTTAAACTTCGTACATCTAATATGGATGTGCTGGTGAGCCTTGGTACCTTATCGGCTTATGTTTATTCGGTGGCAGTAATGCTCTCGGGACATCATGGCGATGTCTATTTTGAAGCATCCGTGGTTGTCATCGCTTTGATTATGACGGGTAAGCAGTTGGAGCTCCGTGCCCGCAAATCCAGTGCATCGGCGATTGAACGTTTACTGCATCTGACACCTAAAAACGCCTGGCGAGAAACCGCAACCGGAACATTCGAATCGGTGCCGCTCTCCGAGATACATCCTGGGGACCGGGTGCGGGTGCTGAGCGGAGAAGCAATCCCGGTTGACGGCTTGGTCATTGATGGAAATTCATCAGTGACGGAATCCATGCTGACGGGTGAGTCGGTTCCCGTTGAAAAACACCTCAACGATAAGGTTTATGCAGGCACATTAAATGGTGATGGCCTGCTCGTTTGCCGTGTGACCGGTGTGGGGCGTAGCACTGTTTTAGCGGGTATTGCTCGGTTGGTCGCGCAAGCTCAGGGTTCTCGTGCACCGGTTCAAGCACTGGTTGATCAGGTTTCTGCCTGGTTTGTTCCTATGGTTATATTCATTGCACTGATGACGCTTGCGGTGACGGGTCTCTTGTTGGGTGATTGGGAATCGGCCGTGATTCGGGCTGTGGCGGTGCTGGTGATTTCTTGCCCCTGTGCACTTGGGTTAGCGACACCAACGGCGATTATGGTTGGCATTGGTGAAGGGGCTCGTCAAGGAATTCTGGTACGTGATGCGGATGCGCTGCAACGGGCTGCTACCGTGGGTACAGTGATCTTTGATAAAACAGGCACCCTAACGGAAGGGAAGCTGCAGCTTGTCGATGTGGTTTTGCCCCCAGAATCATTCATCAATCGGGATGATGTCTTAACAATTTCGGCAACCCTTGAACAGGGTTCGGCACATCCGGTTGCCCATGCAATACGCGCAGCCGCATTTGAGCCCCGTGTTTTGGGAGCTGTAACCGATTTCCGTAATGAATCGGGGAAGGGTGTGTTTGGCACGGTTGGTGGACAGGCATATGGGGTAGTGCGCTGGGATGTCGCGCAGACAAATGCATCGTCCGATTTCTGGGCTCAGCAAGCTGTTCGACTCGCCAAAGACGCAAAGACCTTATCGGTGGTGACGCATCAAGAGGAGCCCATCGCCATGCTGGCTTTTTCTGACACGCCCCGGCCTGATGCGGCCAATGCATTGAATCAGCTGCGGTCGCTGGGGTTGAATACTGTGATGCTCACCGGTGATCAGGTTGAATCTGCCCAGGTGATTGGGGCGTTGCTGGGCGTCGATACCATTCGTGCAGGCGTGTTGCCGGCGGGTAAGGCGGCTGAGGTCAAGCGGCTGCTTGATATAAACCCTGGTGGTGTCATGATGGTGGGCGATGGGATTAACGATGCACCAGCGCTCGCATCTGCATCCGTAGGCGTAGCCATGGGTGCTGGAATGGATATTGCGATGGAAAGCGCGGGTATTGTGCTGATGCACAATCGCCTCACTGGCGTGGTCGATGCGATTCGGCTTTCCCGTCGGACTCTGGCCAAAATCCGTCAGAATTTGTTTTTTGCCTTTATCTACAATGTGTTGGCGATTCCTCTGGCGGCAATCGGCTTGCTGAATCCTGTGGTTGCGGGTGCCGCTATGGCCTGTTCTTCAATATCAGTTGTAGGAAATTCATTGTTATTACGCCGTAAGCGTTAAAAACCCGCTTCAGACGCTATAATTTTCAAGTTATACGCAATTTGATGCGCGTACATACAACCACACCATAAAGGGAGAAGACATGAACATCGATAACATTTCCATCGGCAAGGATGTACCGAACGATTTCAACGTCGTTATCGAGATCTCGGCAAACGCACCGGGCATCAAGTACGAGTTGGATAAAGATTCGGGCGCAGTGTTCGTAGATCGATTCATTGCCACACCGATGCACTATCCTTGTAACTATGGCTTCATTCCTTCGACCCTGTCGGAAGATGGTGATCCTGTAGACGTGCTGGTTGTGTCGCCATATCCGCTGCCACCAGGTGTCGTCATCCGTTGCCGTACCATCGGTATGCTGGCCATGGAAGATGAAGCCGGTGAAGATGCCAAGCTGGTGGCCGTTCCTGTTTCCAAGCTGACCAGTCTGTACGACAAGGTTCAGAGCACTGACGACCTGCCAGAACTTTTGATCAAGCAGATCACCCATTTCTTCGAACATTACAAAGATCTGGAAGCCGGCAAGTGGGTTAAGGTCAAGGGCTGGAAAGACGCTGCTGCTGCAAAAGCCGAAATCACTTCGGGTGTTGCTCGCGCCAAGGCTGGCAAGTAAGCCTTAGCCTTTAGGCATACAATAGCCCTGAGTGAGCTCAGGGCTATTTTTTTGACAAATTTTGATCAGACGCAGGAGTAGAGTGTGCGGGTTGCAGTTGCTCAGATGAATGTAGTGCTTGGCGATCTGGTCGGCAATGTCCGACGTATCGTTGAACAGGCAAATCGGGCAGTTACTGAAGGCGCTGATCTGCTGCTGACGCCCGAATTAAGTCTATGCGGTTATCCGCCTGAAGATCTGCTGCTACGGCCGGACTTTTATCGATCGGTGGATCTTGCACTCGTTTCGCTGACCCGCGAGATCGCTGATCTAGATATTGCGGTTGTGGTTGGGCATCCCGAGCAGGCTGGCGCACATTATTACAATGCGGCAAGCGTTCTGTACCAGGGTAAGCGCATTGGCACCTATCGTAAACAGCACCTGCCGCAATACGAAGTGTTTGATGAGATGCGATATTTCACGCCCGGGACGGAGACGTTTGTTTTTGATCATTCGGGCGTGCGCTTTGGCCTCGCGATATGCGAAGACATTTGGTTTGCCGAACCTGCCCAAGCGGCGAGAGACGCAGGCGCAGAAGTGCTACTGGTCCTTAACGCTTCGCCGTATCATCTGGATAAAGCTGTTGATCGTCAAAGTATTCTGGCGAAACGTGTCGCCGAAACCGGGCTCCCAATTGTTTACTGTAATTTGGTTGGCGGCCAGGATGAGCTCGTGTTTGATGGCGCTTCATGCATTGTCGAGGCTAACGGCCAAGTGGTTTTGCAATTGCCCCAGTTTGTCGAAGCACTTGCTTTTGCCGATTTCAATGAAACAGGACAATGGCAAACCTCGGCGAAATTGTCTCAGCCTGCTGAATTGAATGCCCAGATCTACCAGGCAATGGTAATGGGGGTTCGTGATTACTTTGCCAAGAATGGTTTTGCTGGCGCCTATCTGGGTTTGTCCGGTGGCATTGATTCTGCGCTAACACTGTGTGTCGCCGTAGATGCCCTAGGGCCAGATCGGGTACGCCCGATTATCATGCCATCGCCTTATACAGCGCAGATGAGTATTGATGACTCCTGGGCGCTCTGTGCCAACCTGAAGGTGCAAGGTGAGTTGGTAGATATCCAGCCGGCCATGAAGACTTATGAGCAGATGTTGGCGCCTTATTTTGTGGGCAAAGATGCTGATACAACCGAAGAAAACCTGCAGGCGCGTATTCGCGGCAATTTACTGATGGCGCTCTCAAATAAGAGCGGCTGGCTGGTGCTGACAACAGGCAATAAGTCTGAGATGGCGGTTGGTTATTGCACGCTGTACGGTGATATGGCGGGTGGATTTGCCGTGCTCAAAGATTTGCTCAAAACCAAGGTTTTTGAGGTTTGTCGCTGGATTAACCACGAGCAGGAAATTATTCCGTGGCGCATTATCGAGCGACCACCATCGGCCGAATTGCGGCCGGACCAGACCGATCAGGATTCGCTCCCGCCGTACGACGTGCTGGATGCCATCGTCACGGCCTACATGGAGCAAGATATTAGCCCGCGAGACATTGTTGCCCAGGGTTATCGGGAAGCTGATGTCCGCAGAGTCGTACGCCTTTTGCGCATTTCCGAATACAAGCGCCGTCAATCACCCGTGGGTATTCGTCTCACACGCCGGGGTTTCGGTAAAGATTGGCGCTACCCGATTACCAACCGATACGCCGATGAGTGGTAAGCTATGGCCTATTGAATTTGTATTTGATCGCATGGAGTCATCATGAAGCAGATCGTAGCTGTTATTAAGCCTTTCAAACTGGACGAAGTTCGTGAGGGCCTGTCTGAAATTGGTGTTACCGGCCTGACGGTGACTGAGGTTCGTGGTTTTGGCCGTCAGAAGGGCCACACCGAACTCTACCGCGGTGCCGAGTATGTGGTTGATTTCCTGCCAAAGGTTCGTCTGGAAGTTGTGGTTCAGGATGACCGTGTTGAAGCCGTGCTCGAGTCGATTATCAAATCGGCCCGCACCGGCAAAATTGGCGATGGCAAGATTTTCGTATCGCCCGTTGATCAGGTCGTGCGTATCCGCACCGGCGAAGTCGACGACGCAGCCATCTAAACAGCGCCTTGCTGAGCTTTTTTCAGCAAATGATCAAAGCCCTGCGGTGTTCCATCAGCAGGGCTTTTTCATAGTATCTAGCCGATTGAGAACTCCCTGTGTCACTTGTTGCGTTCAATAAACCCTATGGGGTGGTTTCCCAGTTCACGCCGGAAGGTCGTTGGCAGGGGTTATGTGATTTCTTAACGCTGCCGGAATTCCGGGTAGCGGGTCGGCTGGACGCGGATAGTGAAGGCCTGCTGCTTTTAACAGATAACGGGTCGTTGCAGGCACGCATCGCCGAACCAAAGCACAAGTTGCCCAAATGCTATTGGGCACAGGTAGAAGGGATTCCTGACGAAGCTGCGTTAGCCCACTTGCGCGCTGGCCCAGTCCTGAATGACGGGCCTACCCGGGCCTGCGTGGTGAGTGTGTTGCCAGAAGATGTGGAGGCACGGTGTTTGTGGCCAAGGAATCCGCCGATACGCTTTCGCAAATCGATTCCAACCACCTGGCTCTCGGTCACGCTGACTGAAGGACGCAACCGTCAGGTTAAGCGGATGTGCGCTGCTGTTGGTTTGCCGGTGCTCAGGCTGGTGCGCGTGTCGGTAGGGGGTGTGCAACTCCTGGAACTTAATGACGGACAGCCATTAGTACTCGGCACATCAACAGAAATCTCCGTTAATCAATTAAACGGGAGTAATGCATGACGTTTATCAGGCGTGCAGGTATCGCAGGGTTGATCGTATTTGCGCTATCGGCCGTTGTGCAGGCGGCGAGCCTACCGGTTATTCGCTTAACGGCAGGTGCCGGTAGCCTGGATGTAGAAGTTGCCAGCAATAAGTCACAGCGCGCACAGGGTCTCATGAACCGGGCATCGATGCCCGAATCGCGCGGCATGTTGTTTGTTTATCCAGCTCCCGCGTATTTCTGTATGTGGATGAAGAACACGAAGATCCCACTTTCTGTTGCATTCATCGACGCACAGGGGCAGGTGATTAATATCGAAGATATGGCACCGCAAACAGAAACAAATCACTGCACGAAGCGAAATGCAACCTATGCTTTAGAAGCCAATCGCGGCTGGTTTGCCAAGCATGGTGTTGTTGCGGGTAGTCAGATCATCGGCCTTGAAAAAGCGCCTCAAGGTGAATACTGAGCCATGGGCATACGTGAAAGCCGGGTACAGTCTCATCGCTTTAAGGGGCGCAGCCGTGGCAGTCATTGGCACCCACTTGGCAAAGCGCTAAAGCCACCCAAGGATCTATATCCCTGGCTCCAGGAGCCTAAGTCACTTACGGCTCGTTTGCAGCGGCATTATGGCGATGTCAATTTGCGGGTGATCAGTCAGGCGCTGGGTAAACCCTATAGTGACGAAGGATCAGGCAAGCTCCCGCTGGCCGTTTGCCGGGCAGTTGTGCTTTCTTCAGGAGATGGATCGCCTCTGGTGGTTGCCCATTCCATTCTGTCTGCCATCCCACGTGGCCCCTTATCGGTGATGTTTCGTAAGCTAGGCCGTCAGGCACTCGGCTCGTTACTCTTTACGCATCGTGGTTTCATCCGGCGAGAACGGGAGTGGGCTTTTCTAGATACCCGTCATCCTTTGTACCGTATGACGATGACGCAGATGGGCACAAATGCCCCGAACAGACTCTGGGCAAGGCGAGCTGTATTTAGTTTGTCGCGCTACCCGGGTCAAACTGTCCAGGTCACCGAAGTATTTTGTATCTAATAAAGTGGGGCGGTGGGTATACCGTGCTACTGTGTGTTGATTATGGCGCGTGGATGGTCTGGATGAACGCACGTCTTTGAAGCATTTTTAGGCGTGTGCATGTCAAATCGAGTAATGCCCTGGGTAGCGACCTGTATCTTTAGAAGTTTTGCGGTTTTACCACTTTGTGTGCTGCAAGTGTTGGGTGCGGGGCTAGGCTGGTTCGCTTGGTTAATACCGGGTCCCTTCAAACGCCTTTCTAACCAAAATTTTCTCAATGCATTTCCTAACGCAACACCACAAATGTTGCGAGGCGCGATGCTGTCTGTAGGGCAGATGTTTCTTGAAATGCCTTATTGGTGGGTGCGTCGTAATGATCGTGCACTCAACCGTAAGGTTGCCCCTGCAGATTGGCATCTTTTTGAAGATGCGCTGTCTCAAGGCAAGGGCGTTATTTTACTGTCTCCCCATATGGGTTGTTTTGAGCTATTGGGTCCCATTTACAGCTCACGACATCAGTCCACGGTGCTTTTTAGACCGCCTCGTATGGCTTGGCTTCGTGCCTGGATCGTAACGATGCGCACACGTCAGAAACTTAAAATGGCACCGGCTAACCAGACGGGTGTGCGTTCGTTAGTGCGCACCCTCCTTAAAGGACAAACTGTCGGTATTTTGCCCGACCAGGTGCCGATTCTAGGAGAGGGAGTTTGGGCCCCGTTTTTTGGGCGGCCTGCATACACGATGACCTTGGTTCAACGATTGCAAAGTCTTACTGGTGCCAAAATATTCGTATTGGGTATCGAGCGATTGGGGATCGGGAAGGGCTATCAGATGCATATCAGCCCCATGGACGAATTGCTCTCTGAAGATCCGGTAGAGGCTGCCACGCAGATTAACGGTGCGATGGAAGCCATGATCAGCAGAGCGCCGGCGCAGTACTTGTGGGGTTATAACCGGTACAAGCAGCCTGTCGCTTAAAAGAAAAACCCGGCCGTAGCCGGGTTTTTTGCGCAATAGGATTAAATCACGCGAAGTTAGCTTCGGCAAATTTCCAGTTGGCCAGTTTGTCGAGGAAGGTCTCAACGAACTTAGGACGCATATTGCGGTAGTCGATGTAGTAGGCGTGTTCCCATACGTCAACGGTCAGCAGTGCTTTGTCGCCAGTCGTCAGCGGGGTGCCAGCGGCGCCCATATTCATGATGTCGACGCTACCGTCGGCTTTCTTGACCAGCCAAGTCCAGCCCGAACCGAAGTTGCCAACGGCCGATGTCTGGAATGCTTTCTTGAACTCGTCGAATGAGCCCCATTTTTTGTTGATGGCATCAGCCAATGCACCGGTTGGAGCGCCGCCACCGTTTGGCGACAAGCAGTTCCAGAAGAACGTGTGGTTCCATACCTGAGCGGCATTGTTATAAACGCCGCCGGCGGGTGCCTTCTTGACGATATCTTCCAAGCTCAGGTTTTCGTACTCGGTGCCTGGAATCAGATTGTTCAGATTGGTCACATAGGCCTGATGGTGCTTGGCGTAGTGGTAGTCGAAAGTTTCTTCCGACATGTGTGGGGCGAGTGCGTTCTTTGCGAACGGCAGTGCTGGCAATTCAAAGGCCATGATAGTTCTCCGGGTTGGGGGGTCTAAGTTTAATGTTTGATTCTAGACAGAGCGGCTGTTGCCTGCAAGCCTTGCCTAAAGATTCGTATCGGGTTGTGCAGAATAGATGCTTGCCTGTAATTTACCATCGGATAAGCGTAACTGGACTTGTGAATGGACAGGCGCCTTGCTAATACTGTCTACCAGATGCCCATGAGCATCCGTTACCAGCGCGTAGCCACGTTTCAGAGGTTGATTAGGATCCAGTGCCTGTAATCGCAATCCCAGTTCGCTGAGGTGCCGTTGTTCGCGTTCCAGCGCCCGCTGTGACCAGAGCTTGAGGCGTGTCTGGAACTGATTGAGTCGATCATGCTGACGATCAAGTAACGCCGCTGGGCTCCGTAGGCGGGCCGCATAGCCATCTAACTTCATGCCGGCATCATTGATTCGGCGCATCACAAGATGCTGCAGACGCTGATGGTTGCCCTCTATGAGTGCGGTAAGGCGCGCTTTATCGGGTGCAATCAGTTCGGCCGCCGCCGTAGGGGTCGGTGCACGGACATCGGCCGCCAGGTCAGCCAGGGTGGTATCGGTTTCGTGACCGATGCCTGCGATGATGGGCAAGCGGCTACCAGCGATAGCGCGGACTACGTTAGCCTCGTTGAAACTCCACAAGTCTTCCAGAGAACCGCCGCCTCGGCATAAAAGCAGTACATCGGCCTGGCCGTGCTGATTGGCCGCTGCAATGGCTTGCACAATCTGGGCGGTGGCTTCAGCGCCTTGAACTAGAGTTGGATAGAGAATGAGTTGGGCATAGGGTGCCCGGCGCGATAGCGTGGTCATCACATCGTGTAACGCCGCCGCTTGTGGGCTGGTGATAATGCCGATTCTGCGCGGAAAAGCTGGTAGCGCCTGCTTTCTAGCAGGGTCAAAGAGCCCGGCAGCCTCTAGTTCGGTTTTCAGGCGAATAAAACGTTCGTACAGGGCACCGAGGCCACCCTTAACCAGGGTTTCTACGGTGAGTTGAAACTCTCCTCGGGCCTCATAGAGCGTTACCTGAACCTTGGCGCGGACTTTGTCTCCCTGGCGGGGCTGCCAGCCCAGGCGGACGGCCCGGGTGCGGAAGAGGGCGCAACGTACCTGAGCGCCAGTATCCTTAAGGCTGAAGTACATATGGCCGGAACTGGCTACGGTGAGCTGCGCGATCTCTCCTTCTACCCAGAGCAGGGGGAAACGGCTTTCGAGCTGGCTACGGACTGCCGCATTGAGATCCGATACCGACATCACCGGCAGGTCATGGCTAGGCGCGGGTTCGTCAAAGAGTGTGTTGGAAACCATATGCCATACTTTACCTTGCTTCGGAATTCTTTAATGGTGAACCCGATGTACTTATAAGCAAAAAATAGGTTGAAATGCTCTTGACATAGGCTAATTTTCTCCACCGCATCGCAGCGAACCCTTCGGGCATAAGGGTTTTGCTTCGTTAGACCCTCTGCAACCCAGTCGGATTATCGCAACCCATTGAAAAATATAGAAAATACAAAACAAGCCTTTTTTTTGAGCAGCGTAACCTAATTACCTTTGTCTGCACGACTTAGACACTTTTATGACAGTCTATCCACAAACTTATCCACTAAATTTGTGGATAACAAAGGTGCGTCTATAACTCATTGAAATGCCGAGAATGGCTTGCTCAAAGCAGGGGGGCTAGCTACACTTCAGCTTTGAATTCTGCAGGTCTGGAATATTGTGTTTGCCATCATTCAAGCGGCCGGTTGGCCAATCTGGCCTCTTCTGATTGCCTCCATTATTGCCCTCGCGCTGATTATCGAGCGTTTATATTCATTAAGGCGTGCCAAGGTCTTGCCAGTGGGGTTGCTGCAAAGTGTACTTTCTAGACTGGCGAATGGTGGATACGACGCTACCCAGTTGAATACCCTGGAAGAAAGTTCTCCGCTGGGGCGTGTGCTGGCTGCGGGTATTCGTAACCAGAACAGCAGTCGTGAAGTGATGCGCGAAGCCATTGAAGAGTCGGGTCGCATGGTCTACAGCCAGCTAGAACGTTACCTAACGACTTTAGGGACGATTGCTTCGATCGCACCGCTGCTGGGCTTGCTGGGCACGTTGGTCGGTATGATCGACATTTTCGGTGCGCAATCTCCGGCGACCGGAAACCCGCAACAATTGGCTTACGGTATTTCGGTGGCGCTCTACAACACCACCTTCGGTTTGTTGATTGCTATTCCCGCGTTGATCTTCTGGCGCCACTTCCGTGCTTTGATCGATAAGTTTGTGGTCGATATGGAGCAACAGGCGATAAAGCTGGTTGAAGTGGTTCATGGCGAGCGCACCTAAGCTCCGGAGCTTTTTATGAATTTCCGCCGGGGTAGCGGGCGCGACGAGCCCGAAATCAATCTGATTCCGTTTATTGATGTGTTATTAGTCATCATCATATTTTTGATGATGACGACAACCTATAACAAAGTGTCCGGCATCGAAATCGATCTGCCAACGGCAGCTGCGAACAATGCCACGCCACCGGATGAAATTAGCGTCTCGGTAACGGCCAGCGGTACGGTGGTGATTGATGGCCGGAGCATGGCGCGCCCAAGCGTAGATGCGGTGGCCGCAGCACTTAAGGCAGCTACGGCCCAGCGGGGGGCAAACGCTAAGCCACCTGTGGTGTCGATTAATGCAGACGCTAAAGCAACCCACCAGAGCGTGATCGATGTCATGCAAGCGGCGCATCAGGCTGATTTGTCGCAAATCTCGTTTACGACACGTAACGGTTCATGATGCTTAGGCCTCGGGAGATTGAGGCCAGCTGGTATGGCCGTGGCCGGTTGGGTCTTTCGCAAAGGGCCTTGCTGAGACTTTTCTCATGGTTCAGTGGCCTGATCGTCTGGCTGCGTCGTCATTTGTATCTACGGGGCGTGTTAAAGCAAGTTCGCTTGCCGGTACCTGTGCTGGTGGTTGGTAACCTGATCGTGGGTGGTGCGGGTAAAACACCCGTGGCCCTTTCGCTCGCCCAACAGCTTAAGGATCTCGGTTGGCGCCCGGGGATTATCAGTCGTGGCTATGGGCGCAAAGTACCCGGTATCAGAGCGGTAGGCGTTGGCGATAGCCCTCAACATGTAGGTGATGAGCCGCTTCTATATGCCCAGCAAGGCTTCCCTGTGTTTGTTGGTGAAAAGCGTGCAGAAGCCGGTCGGGCTTTGTTGGCCGCAAATCCGGGCGTCAACATACTTATCGCTGATGATGGTTTACAGCATCTTAATCTGGCACGTGATCTTGAAATCGTGGTTTTCGATGAACGCGGGGTGGGTAATAATCTACTCTTACCGGCAGGCCCATTGCGTGAACCACTAACCCGATTGGAAGATCCGCTGGTGCGTGGCCTGATTGTTCAGGGAACCCCGGATCAATCGGGCTGGCCTGTTCGGCCTCGCTTTGAAATGTCGCTGGTGCCTGATGCTGTGTATGCCTTGACTCAGACAGATCGAAAATCGCCGCTGAAAGATTTTGCTGGCCAATCTGTACTGGCTATTGCAGGTATTGGACATCCCGAGCGTTTTTTTAATATGTTGCGGCATGCGGGTATCCGCGTGGAAGGGCTCCGGTTTCCTGATCACCATGATTTTCAGGCGAAAGATATCCCGTCAACATCGCTACCTGTGATGATGACGGAGAAGGATGCAGTAAAATGCCGAGACTTTGCTGGTCGTCATGACAATTGGTTTGTTGTGCCTGTCAGTGCCCGCTTTACCCCTGCATTACCGCTGGCTGAATGGCTAAGTGATCACAATGCTGCGTCTACGATAGAGAGTCGTTAAATGGATCCGCGTCTGCTAGAAATACTCGTTTGCCCTGTATGCAAGGGCAAGCTGGACTTCGATAAATCGGCACAGGAACTGATTTGCAAGCCCTGTCAGTTGGCTTATCCGGTACGTGATGGCATTCCCATCATGATGCAGGATGAAGCCCGCAGCCTTAACGCGCCCCAAGGCTAACGTAAGGGGCCGGAGGTGAGTTACGTGACATTCCGCGTGGTGATTCCGGCTCGACTTAAATCTAGCCGGTTGCCTGACAAGCCGCTCCTTGATCTGGGTGGCAAGCCCATGGTCGTTCGTGTTTGCGAGCGGGCTCAGCGATCCGGTGCAGATACCATTGTGGTGGCAACTGATAGCCGGGATGTGCGTGATGCCGTTCGGGAAGCTGGTTTTGATGTGTGTATGACCCGAGAAGATCACCCCAGTGGTACGGATCGTATTGCCGAAGTGTGCGATCACTTCGGTTGGTCAGATGAAACCGTGGTGGTGAATGTGCAGGGGGATGAACCGTTCATACCCCCTGAATTGATTGATCAGGCAGCACATCAACTGGTGGATTCGGGTGCCGATATGGCAACCCTGGCTCATGCCATTCATGATGCCGCCGAACTCTTCAACCCGAATATCTGCAAAGTGGTCATGAAGGCCAATGCGGATGCCCTTTACTTCTCAAGGGCGCCGATTCCTTTTGCCCGCGATGAGTTCAGCCCGGTCTGGCAGCAGGGTAGCTACCCGCAAACGCTGCCGGCTAGTGGTTACGACTGCTACCGACATATTGGTCTTTATGCCTATCGTCGCCGTTTCCTACGGGATTACGCCAGCCTGGCGCCTAGCCCGCTGGAATCCATAGAAGCGCTGGAACAGCTGCGTGCGCTATGGCATGGTTATCGAATCAGTGTGGCTGTAACGGAAACGTTGCCGCCGGCCGGCGTAGATACGCCCGATGATGCAGCACGAGCACAACGGGTATTTGCCGAACAGTTCGCTGCGCTGCGCATTGACCCTCAGTCGTAATTATCGTAAGTTTTCAGCAAGGTACATGTTTCACACTTTCTATTCATACTTTCTAATCGAGGATACCGATGAAACTCATTCTGTTGGGCGCTCCGGGCGCTGGTAAGGGCACCCAGGCCAAATTTATCTGTGAAAAATTCGGTATTCCACAAATCTCTACGGGCGATATGCTGCGTGCACAGGTTAAGGCCGGTACCCCATTGGGTATGGAAGCCAAGAAGCACATGGATTCCGGTGGCCTTGTGCCAGATGCTGTGATCATCGGTATGGTTAAAGAGCGCCTGAAAGAAGCCGACTGCAAGAATGGTTACCTGTTCGATGGTTTCCCACGCACCATTCCTCAGGCAGAAGCGATGAAGGAAGCGGGCGTGCCGCTGGATATCGTTCTGGAAATCGATGTGCCCGATCAGGACATTATTGATCGCATGGCGGGTCGCCGTGTTCACCTTGCATCGGGTCGTACCTATCACATCATTTACAACCCACCTAAAGTGGCTGGTAAAGATGACGTGACCGGTGAAGAACTCATCCAGCGTGAAGATGACAAAGAAGAAACCGTGCGTCATCGTCTGGACATCTATCACAGCCAAACTAAGCCACTGGTAACCTTCTACACAAACTGGAAGACTGCCGGTGATGCCAATGCGCCGAAGGTAGAAAAGGTTGCTGGCGTCGGCAGTGTTGATGAAATTACGTCACGTGTTCTTGGCGCGCTGAACTAATTAATTGGAAAGCCCTGGTCGGGCGCCGGTTGGCTCTGCCAATCTGGCGCCCGATCTGTTTTAATGCTGTCATGAAGAACGCACTCTATTTCCAGTCGGGCGGTGTAACGGCCGTGATTGGTGCCACCGCTGCAGCGCTGATCAAGGCGCATCGCCAAACATCCGAAGGGCGTTTATTCGCTGCGGAACATGGCTTATCTGGCCTGCTTAATGACCAACTGGTCGATGCTTCTGCACTGCCAGAGACGATGCGATTAGCGCTCAGTCAGTTGCCCGGTGGTGGGCTGGGTTCCGGGCGGACATTGCTCGCTACTTATAGTGATAACCCTGAACAATGGCATCGGGTACGTGATGTGCTTATCAGTCATCAGATCGGCACAATTTACGTCAACGGCGGTAATGGTTCGATGGATACTGCCGCAAAGTTGGTCGAGCTTAGTGATCGGTTTGCATTAGGCCTTAGCGTGATCGGTTTGCCTAAGACCATCGACAATGACCTTGAGGGGACAGATACATCACCGGGTTTTGGCTCGGCATTAAAGTATCTCTCAGTATCGTTGATGGAAGCGGCACGAGATCACGCTGCCATGGCAACCAAACCCAGTGTTTTTATCCTGGAAGTCATGGGGCGCCATACAGGCTGGTTAGCAACCTGTGGTGCAGTGGCCCGGTTACCAAGGCAGATGGCGTCACCGCTGATTCTTTTTCCTGAAGTAACGTTTGATCCAGAGTCTTTTGTTGCGGCAGTTCAAGCCAGCTTCACCAAACATAATGCCTGTGTCTGTGTGGTGTCCGAAGGCATTCGCACGGCAGATGGTCAGTTCTATGCGCAACAAAATATGGCCACGCGTTATGGTCATGAGCAACTGGGTGGCGCAGGCTTTGCGGTGGCTCAGTTATTGCGAGAAAAGTTGTCGGTCAAGGTACATGTGGCTGTGCCGGATTATCTACAGCGCGCAGCCCGCCATGTTTCGAGTGCTACCGATATTGAGCAGGCAGAAGCGGTTGCATCACACGCCGTTCAGCTGGTTCAACAAGGGCAGAGCGGGGTAATGGTTAATATTGTCCGCGATGCGAACCAACCTTATGCATGGCATTGCGATTCGGTACGGTTAGCTGATATTGCTAACCGCGAACGTGCTTTCCCTCTGGGTTGGATTGATCAGCCTACTTACGGGATAACGGCAGATGCTTTGTCGTACTTGCAGCCACTTATCAAGGGTGAACCGCATCAGACTTGGCAAGATGGCTTGCCTGAATACCCTTGGGTTGAGTGGCCCAGGGTATGACTTAATAAGCTCTACGCATTAAGTCACATTTGCCCAGAGGATTGCACTTTTAGCAGGTAGGTTGTTAAATCAATTTGCTCAGGTGAACCCCATTCAAGCGGCATATTCCGCATGGGCCCCTGCATACAAACCTGAATGACCTCATCGAGGTTCATTTGATCAACGCCAAACCGAGCCTTGCTATTCATAGCAGCATGCGGGTAAGGGGTTTTGAATCTAGCACCAAAGCTATTTGCATCAGCATGGCATTGAGCGCAGGCTCTGCCGTTCGTAGAAAGTTTCGTATCGTTAAATAACACCTTGCCACGATTTGCGGCTGCCTTATTGGCAGGGTATGACGGCTTGAAACCTTTTGGCCGCAAAATTGACGTGTCATCGAGCCCTGGTGCTGAACTGGTTTGAGCGAAAGCCGGATACGCAATAAAAATCATGGTCAGGCAGATTAGAGATCTGATGCGATGCATTTTGAGCCTCCCGATTTGTAATTAGACAGCCACGTCACTAAGACATATTAAAGGAAAATGCTTGAGGTTAGTTTAATGCCCGCTATAAGTAACGTAACAGCTAAAAGTCTTTGAATGGTATTGGGCTTGAATCGGCCACTTCCATATTCTGCGCCGATAAATCCGCCAATAAGAACAGTCAATGCCCACCAGGGTAGCCCCGGTGCTATGAGAATACCTGTAGAAAGGAGGCCGGCTAAGCCGGATAGTGAATTAACGAGAATGAATGCAGCAGCAACCCCGGAGATAACACGGAGCGGCGCCCAGTGCATTAGCAACATTAGTGGACTAAGGAAAACACCACCGCCAACGCCTGTTACTCCAGATAGAAAACCGAGGGCTGCGCCGCTGGCAATGAGCACCGGCCAAGAAACAGGTTTGATCTCGTAGTCGGGACCCTTTTTAGACGTCGCCAATGCTCGCCACGCGGCATAAAGCAGAAATAGCCCTACCAATGGTTTGTAATACTCAGGCGGCAGGGTAATGCGGCCACCCAAATAGGCGAAAGGAAAGGAGGCAATAACCAGCGGAAGGAATAGCTGCCAGGAGAATGCACCGCGTTTGTAATATTTGTAGGTGGCAATCGTGGCCACAATAATGTTGAGCGTTAGAGCGGTTGGCTTCATTAACGAAGGCGACATGCCGGCAATCGCCATGACGGCCAGATAACCTGTGGCGCCAGCATGGCCTACCGATGAATATAGAACCGCAACGACCAGAAACGCTCCAGCTAGGAGCGCGATGTCAAAAGTCATTGATTCGTGACCAATCAACCACAAGATTGAAAGCATCGTAGTCATGTTGACGCAGATAGGCCACTGCACGGGCG
>JBDLTI010000008.1:0-50080 GCA_039805865.1 Pseudomonadota bacterium
CGCAGAGCCACAGGCTGCTGCCTATGAAGCCTTGCTGGCGAAATACAAGAAGCTCTCGGAACCAAACCAAAACCTAGTGATTGAGTTTATACAGTTGCTTTTAAGACAGCAGAAACACAAGTAGTCTGGGCTTATCACGGCCTTTTTAGGGCTGAATTCTGTAAAATCTTAACTTTCTAAGATTTAGAGTGCTTTTCATGCGTTATATCTCCACGCGTGGCCAATCGCCGGCCCAAGGTTTTTGCGACATTCTGCTGGGTGGCCTAGCCCCGGACGGTGGTTTGTATCTACCAGAAAGCTATCCGCAAATTACGCGTGCTGAGCTGGATGCCTGGCGCGGTTTGTCATATGCCGATCTGGCCTACGCTATTCTGAGCAAGTTCATTACGGATATTCCCGCTGATGATCTGAAGGCCATTTGCCAGAAGACCTATACGCCGCAGGTGTATTGCTATACCCGTGCGGGCAGCAACGCTAACGACATCACCCCGGTGACTTGGCTGAACCAGAACCGCCTGGGTCTGCAGGAGCTGTCGAACGGCCCGACGCTGGCCTTCAAAGATATGGCCATGCAGTTGCTGGGCAATCTGTTCGAGTATGTGCTGAAGCAGCGTGGCGAAAGCATCAATATTTTGGGCGCAACATCCGGGGATACCGGTTCGGCCGCCGAATACGCCATGCGCGGCAAAGACGGTGTCACGGTCTTTATGCTGTCGCCAGACGGCAAGATGTCGGCCTTCCAGCGTGCACAAATGTATTCGCTGCAAGATAAGAACATTTACAACCTGGCAGTGCGCGGTATGTTTGATGACGCGCAGGATATTGTTAAAGCGGTATCGAACGATGCGGCTTTCAAGGCCAAGTACCGTATCGGCGCTGTGAATTCAATCAACTGGGGTCGTGTTGCAGCCCAGATCGTGTACTACTTCCAGGGCTATTTCCTGGCGACGCAGCACAATGATCAACAGGTGGCTTTCTGTGTACCGTCGGGCAACTTCGGCAATATCTGCGCCGGCCACATCGCGCGCCAGATGGGACTGCCGATCGCCAAGCTGATTCTGGCAACGAATGAAAACAACGTGCTCGACGAGTTCTTCCGCACGGGTGTGTATCGCCCGCGTGCGGCGAACGAAACCACGGTGACATCGAGCCCGTCGATGGATATTTCGAAGGCATCGAACTTCGAGCGCTTTGTTTTTGATCTGGTGGGTCGCGACTCAGCCAAGATGCGCGAGCTGTGGGCCAAAGTGGATGCGGGTGGTGCTTTTGATCTGACCGGTACGCCGTATTGGGCCGAGATTGCCCAATATGGTTTTGCATCGGGTTCAAGCTCACATGCCGACCGCCTGACGACGATTCGCCAAGTCTGGGAGCAGTATCAGGTCATGATCGATACGCACACGGCAGATGGTGTGAAGGTGGCTCAGGAGCAGATCAAGCAGTTGCCGGAAGGTGTTGCGATGCTGGTGCTGGAAACGGCGCAGCCGGCCAAGTTTGCCGAGACGATTGAGCAAGCGATTGGTCAGTTGCCGCAGCCACCAAAGGGACTGGAACATCTGGAAGATCTGCCACAACGGGTTGAGGTGATTGATCCGGACGTGAACGTGGTAAAGGCATTCATTCAAAAGCACGTCGCGAATTAGCATACAATGTGCGTGATGCCCTCATTGGGGGTTACCAGTGAGGGGTGATAGTGAAAAAAAGTCTGATTTGCCTGTTGATTGCAGTAGGTGGGTCAGGCTGTATGTTTCATGGCGATACGCCTATTGCCAAAGCACCTGACGCCTTTTCTGTACAGAATCAGGAAAACCCAACCAAAGATTTACCTGAGCATCCATGGTGGGTGGATATCGGGAGCACCGAACTCGACGAACTGGTTGGTGAAGCGCTGCAAAACAATCGCAAAGTTTCGATGGCCATCAAAAACATTGAAACAGCCCAGAGTTCTTTGGATACCGTGCGGTTAGGCTGGTTACCGATGGTTAACTTGGTCGCTGGTCGGGTGCAGGGTAACAGCACCGTGCTTTTGCCTAATATGCCGCTCCCTCTATCGAGTGCAGGTGGCTTTGCTGCGCTGCTGCCGATGTGGGTTGTTAATATCGTCCAGCTGCCCAACCAAATCAGCGAATCAAAGAAGAAGGTTGAAGCAACGGCTGCCGACTATCTGGCATTGCGAACAGCGGTGGTGGCGCAAGTGGTCTCATCCTATGCGCTATTGTTGGCATCCATCGAAGAGGCGCAGGTGTTAGCCGAGCTCAAGGTCAATATGACACAGCGTGTCGAGACTGCTCGTTCGATGATGGATCGGGGTTTAAGTACTGAGTCTTCATTTAATGATCTTGACTCGGATATGCAGAAGCTGGATGCGCAAATTGCAACGAATAAATCGAACAAAATAGCTGCTCGGAACGCGCTGTTCACCCTAGTGGGCCGTCAGATTGCGACATTTACGCCAAGGGAACGCTTTGAAACTTTGAAGTTGACGCACGTTGCGCCAGGCAATACGCCAACATCGGTGTTGTCTACCCGGCCGGATATTGTGGCAGCCAGAGCCAAAATCGAATCGGCAGATTATGGCGTTTCTTCGACCGCCAGTCTTTTTGCGCCGACGCCAACGTTTACTACCGCTAACATGCGCGCCAATAGCAGTAACAACGGGACAGATAGTGTTACCAACAGCAACGTACAGGCAGGTATGGCTGTCTGGGTTCTGGATCCGCAGTTTATCGGCATGATTAATACGAAGAACAAGCAATATGATGCCTCGGTCATCAACTATCTGGATGTTGTCGATAACGCCATGAAAGAGGTGGATGATGCGCTAGCAAGCTTTGAGGCGAATCAGACCAAGCTAACTAAAGAAGAGCGGAGCCTCAGTAACGGCAAAAAGAACTTGATGACATCGAGGTCGATGCTCCAAAATGGTCTGGTTTCTAATACGCAGTACCTTGAAGGATCAGCTCGTTATGAGCTGACCAAGATCGCCATTCTGCAAACGAAACTGCAAGCGATTATTGCCCTTTCCAAGTTGTATCAGAGCATGGGTGGTGGTGCGACCTATGGTGATAAAAACTACCAGTTAAAAGATCAATCAATTGCGGACCGATCGTGAATCTACCAAGAATTAATCTCGAAGAGATCAAGGCCAAGCTCGAACTGCTCTTGAAGCAGGCGCAAGTCAAAGTTGCGCGGTTGCGAGAGGTGGACATGAATCAGCTGCGTACTGAAGCCAGGAAATTGATTGCCAATAAGCCGCAGTTTACGACCATGATGTATGCCTTGGGTGGTGGGATCACGCTCATCTATTTTTTGCTGGGCGCACTTCACTACACCAACAACGCTTATGTCGTACAGATTGCAACCCCGCTGGCACCTCGTGTGGCGGGCGTTGTTCAGGAAGTACTTGTTAAAAATGGTCAAAAAGTTAAGGCGGGTGACACGCTCGTGATGCTTGACCCCACAACCTATGAGCAGACCTATAACGGTGCTTTGGCCCAATATGAGAAAGCCAAACTGTCGATCCAGGTGCTAGAGAAAAAGATCGAGGTGTCCGAGCATAACCTTCAGGCATCTCAAGCCAGCCTCGATATTCTGAACACCCAGTTTAAGGCCAAGAAGCACCCGGATGTGAAAGCCGGTGTCGCTCAGATCGACCTCTCTGATCTGAAAAATAAAATCAAAGCCCAGACCAGTACCGTCGAATCCATGAAAGTGCAGATCGAGATCGATAAGCTGCAGGTGCAGATGGAAAAGCAAACGCTGCTGGCGCTGCAAGCCACTATGGAAAATGCCAAAACGTCACTGGAGCATACGCGTGTTATCGCCCCGACTGATGGCCATGTAGAAAATGTGTTTCTAGGTATCGGTGCTCATGTGTCGCCGGCTGCCGGGATGTTTAGCCTGATTAATGAGGGCGAAACACTAGTGCAGGCTAATTTTGAAGAAACCGAATTGGCCGGCATCAAGGCTGGCGACAAGGTCTCGGTGTATCCCCGCACCTATTTCGGGCGTAAAAGTTTCGAAGGTGTAGTGATTGCCAATCCGTTCGGAGTAGCGCGCCAGACCACCTCTCCATTCTCGGGTACGCCGATTGTGCAAACAGAGAATCAGTGGCTGTTATTGCCTCAGCGATTGCCTGTGATTATTAAGGTTATCAATCCAGATCCGGACTATCCACTGGTTAGCGGCATGAGTACTTATGTCCGTATACAGCGTTAGTAATAAATACCTCGACGCCTATGATCCGTTCTGGGTTTGCCGACTTCTTTCGTTGAAGGTCGGCACGGCGATCATTTTACTGTTTCTGCTAAACGGCTTTGTTTTGAAACCGCAGTCGCCGACCATGTTCATGATGATTACGCTGATCGGTACCTTGGCATCGGAAGTGCTGCCTGCGCCCACCCGAGCCAAGAAAGTAGCTACCTTCGTAGGTATTGTTTTTCTGATCGCATCTTCGATGATTATTTTTCAGATGTTTTCTTATTTCAGATGGGGGCTATTTGCCTTGGTTATGGCTTTTAGCTATCTGTCATTGCGGTTCATGGTGGCAAACCCCAAGGCAGCAGCTATCCCCTCTCTGATGATCATGTTCGGTATCGTGAGTTCGAGCGGGGGTGCAACAGATTTTACGGCGGCCGCCAATAGCTATCTGTATTTTTTCGCTTTCGGGTTGGCAGGCGTCATCACGATCCTGTTCTTTCCAGATTTGACGACCAATATCTTCAAGAGCGCGTTCATTCGTATTCTGGAGTCTGATGTCGTTAATGTGGGTAACAAGGATTACAAAAATAGTAACCCTGGCGTTCTGGCGGCGCTCTCTGTGATTCATGGCCGACTATCATTGCTTCCAGACTGCTATCGCATACTTTACGAAGCCATTATTCAGTTTCAGAACGATTTCATGCGCTCTGCGGGATTGAATACTGAAGCGCAAGTGCTTGGCAGATCGGTTCTTTCCGAACTGATTGTCGCCGTTCAGGCTAACGTGGAATGCCCACTGAATAGCGTTAATGCGCAACGTCTTAAAGCGATAAATTCGGCTGCATACACCATGTTTGCAAACCTTGTGGTCGGCTATAATCAATGCAAAGCCTAGCTACCCGAAATCGCGCTAGCCAGATTACTATGCTGATAGGGGTCTCTTTTCTGTTTTATCAGTTAACTAACTGGCAGCATGGTATCTGGGTCGTCATTTCAACGACTGCAGTTGCTGCACCATTTAGTACGTTTCTGAGTGTGCAAAAAGCACAGTTCCGTTTTTTGGGAACACTCATTGGTCTGGTTATTACCTGTGCGGTTGAGTATTACCTGAAATTTAACCCGTCACATTTTCCGGTGTTGGGCGTGATTGTTGGCTTTCTGGTCGGATTCATGGCGACCAAGTCGTATCGGCACTTCATCATCATGATTACCCTGGCTACCTGCCTGGGTTTCAGCTATATGAATATGCCCTACACAAGTCTAACCCCGGTGATGTTTCTGGTTGATCGGGCAATGGGGGTTTTTGTGGGGGTTCTAATTTTTCTTCTGATGCAACGGTTTGTATTCGGCAATGGCAATTCAAATCTTGAACTGAATGAAGAGAGTGCTGAAACGCTCGGGAAGTTGCAAAAGACCTTGCAGGAATATGTGGCCAATCCTACGTTGTCCAGCGCCTATAAATGCGCGGCGGATATTGCAGCAAATACCAGTGCGCTTAAAAGTTATATTGAAACGGCGCACCAAACGTTAGGTACTGACAATAGCGCCGCATTACAGTACGCCAAAAAAGTTGCCTTGCTGAATAGGCGCGCAGTACACCTGCTAATTGATGAGCCTACAGTGGTTATGCATCGGATTGAGCAGTTGTTAAACGTGACAACGGTTAAGCTAGCCAGATCATCGGCGATAACGTTTTAAGTTGCCGTATTGAGATACACGTCAGCCGTGAGCAGAGCATCGTATTCAGCCGGGTTGCTTGGCTGAATCTTGAAGAGCCAGGCGCTGTAGGCATCTTCGTTAATGCTTTCGGGGGCGTCAGCAGCCGCTTCGTTAATGGCAACAATCTTGCCGCTCATGGGGGCAAACACGTCCGAGGCGGTTTTAACCGATTCTACGGTGGCAACTTCCTTGCCCGCAGTGACTTCGGCACCCACTTCCGGGAGTTGCACAAAAACCAGATCGCCCAAAGTTTCTTGTGCGTGGTCGGTAATGCCTACGGTGATCATGCCGCTATCGTCACGGCGTGCCCATTGGTGTTCGGCAGAGTATCGGAGGTCGTTAGGGGCGTTCGACATGGTATTTCCTGTGAGCGGTGTATTCAAAGATTAAACGGGTGCGTCTTTAAAGCGCATCGAGAGATCAATAGCGCGGAGGTCTTTGGTGAGGCCACCAATCGAGATCCGATCGACGCCAGTTTCGGCAATGGCGCGCACGGTATCCAGGCTGACGCCACCGGATGCTTCCAGTTTGGCCTGAGTGCCGGTTTTTGCAGTCCAGGCATCGCGATGGGCAACGCCTTCACGCATCATGGCGAGGTCAAAGTTGTCGAGTAACAGGAAGTCGGCACTCGCAGCGAGGGCTTCATCGAGCTCGGTAAGCGATTCGACTTCGACTTGTACAAAGCGGCAGCGGTCTTTGTGCTGATCAGCAACTGCCTGTGCCGCTTTAACCGCGGGTGTAATGCCACCTGCCGCAAGGATGTGGTTTTCTTTAATCAGAATGGCATCCCACAGGGCAAGGCGATGGTTGCCGCCACCGCCGACACGTACAGCATATTTCTGCGCGAAACGTAGGCCGGGAACGGTTTTACGGGTGTCGACGATCTGTGCTTTGGTGCCTGCCACCGTTTCTACAAAAGTAGCGGCCCGGGTCGCTACGCCAGAGAGTAGTTGCAGAAAATTCAGTGCGGCACGTTCGCCCGAAAGCAGGGCACGCGATTTGCCGTGAATTTCACAGAGCAGGGTATCTGGCCCGACATGATCGCCTTCTTTGACCAGCCAGTTGATCCGGATGCTGGCATCGATTTCGGCAAAGCAACGGTTAAACCAGGGGATGCCGCAAATGACGGCGGGTTCACGCACGATCACCGTTGCAATGCTGCTGTTGCCCGCAGGTACCAGTTCTGCGGTGAGGTCACCAGCACCGATATCTTCGGTGAGGGCGGCGCTGACGTTGCGGGCAATTTCCGGGTCAAGCGCTATAGGGAAGTCTGGAATAGTCATATCAGATCAGGGAGTTCAATAATGTACGGGCGGCAAGAATGACTTCGCTGGCGGTGAGACCCAATGGACCCTCACCAGATTCGACACAGACATCACCCGCAGCACCATGTAACCAGACGGCAGCGCAAAGTGCCTGCTCAGCGGCCATGCCTTGTGCCAGTAGCGCCGTAATAATACCGGTCAGCACATCGCCCATGCCGGCGGTAGCCATGCCGGGGTTACCCGTGGTGTTAATCCACCAACGGCCATCGGGTGTGGCAATAATACTGCCGCAGCCTTTGAGTACTACTGTGGCATGGTATTGGGCCGCAATGTCCCGTGCTGCTTTAATGCGGTCTGACTCAATGGCAGGAATATCCGTACTCAGTAATGCCGCTGCTTCACCTGGGTGTGGTGTGAGCAGCGTAGGCGCATGGCGCTCCGTTACCGCGTCAATCAGACCGGGCAAGAGGACGAGGGCATCGGCATCCAGTACGAGCGGCCCTTCAAAATCCAGCGCGCTGGCGAGTACGGCGCGCGATACGTCGGACCGGCCAAGCCCCGGCCCAACGCCAAGTGCGGTGAGGGGCGCTTCGCGCAGTGCGGCCGGGTCACGGAACATGATTTCCGGTTGCAGCGGGTCCAGCGTGGGCGCACCGGCTTGTGCATTACCCAAAGCCGCGGCATAAACGCGTCCGGCACCGCTATGCAGGGCGCTGCGGGCCGCAAGAATGAGGGCGCCGGCCATAGAGGGTGAGCCACCGAGTAATCCGGCACTACCCGCATCACCTTTATTGGCATTAAGTGCACGTTGCGGCAGATCATCTGCCCAGAGGTCTGGGTCATTGAGGTTGCCAGCGTCATCATCGTGGGCAACTAACAGCAAGGCAGGGTCGATATCCAGCGTGCAGACCTGTACGTCACCGCAATGGTCTGGGCCATCTCCAGTGAATAAGCCGGGTTTATCAGCAATAAAGGTGAGGGTATGCGTGGCCGTGATGCAGAGTGCCTGCGCATAGCCGGTGTCGCTGTTGAGTCCGGAGGCAATGTCTAGTGCCAGTAGCGGGATATCATCCAGCAGGCTGAGCGTATTGGCTGTTTCTACCCAGGCTGCATAGGGTGCAGCTATGGGCTGGTTCAGGCCAATTCCAAAGAGTCCATCAACAATCAGGCTGAAGCGGTAGCCGGTGGTTTCGGGGATATCCGCATGCAATACGCCGCCAGCAGCAATAAATTCGGCGTAGGCGGCTTTGGCATCGGTAGGGGTGCGTTCGGTGGCTGGTTGGCCAACGCAGATACAACCGTAGCCCAGTGCCATAAGCTCACGGGCGCAAACCAGGGCATCGCCCCCGTTATTGCCGGGGCCGACTAGAACCAGAATCGGATCCGGCCGGTCGCCAGTGAGTTCTCGTACCCATTGTGCAGCGGCTGCTCCGGCACGTGCCATGAGGGATTGACCGGGGTTTTGAGCCTGAAATGCGCTTTCAACTGCCCGGAGCCCACTAATCGTCAGCAACTGGGTGCGCATGAGGCCTGGATTTGATTCAAAAGGGTGCAATTGGGCTGAATCCACGGTTTTGCCGCCGGTCAGTGATAAAGCCTTATTTTATCCTGCCGCAGGGGGCTCTCCGCTATAATTCAACCTTCTTTTTAGTCTCTTTGGTGGCGCGTTGGCGGCCTAGCAGTACGAGGCCATTTTTTCAGCGTTCACCGGTTATCTGGGTCTTGCTCATGTCGTCTGTGATTGCTCTCCGTGGTGCTGCCGCACTTTCCGAATTCCGTACGCAACGTTTGCTGGAGAAACTGAAGACGGCCTGGCCGGCAATTACCGGGATTGATAGCGACTACCTCTATCTGGTCGAACTGTCGGCGCCGCTGGATGCTGCCGAAACAAATCGCCTCAATGCCGTGCTGGAAGCAACCGGCGCAGCAGAAGACCTGGCGGGTGCGTTTATTGTGGCGCCACGTCTGGGCACGATTTCTCCGTGGTCATCCAAGGCCACCGATATTCTGCGTCACTGTGGTCTGGGTAATGTGGTCCGTGTTGAACGCGTCATCCGCTTCCTGCCAGTCGCTGGCAAGAAAACTCCTTCGGCTGCCGAGCGCACTGCGCTGGCAGCGCTATTGCATGACCGCATGATCGAGACGGTGCTTGACACCGTGCATGCTGCGCATGCGCTGTTTGACCATGTCGCCCCACGTCCTCTGGCAACCGTAGATGTGTTGTCGGGTGGTCGTCCGGCGTTAGAAGCCGCCAATCGCGACATGGGTCTGGCCCTATCGGATGATGAAGTCGAATACCTGATGAACATCTTTACAGAAGCCGGGCGCAACCCGACCGATGTAGAGCTGATGATGTTTGCGCAGGCCAATTCAGAGCACTGCCGTCACAAGATCTTTAATGCTGACTGGATTATCGACGGCGTGACTGAAGCCAAGTCACTGTTCGGCATGATTCGCGATACGCATAATAAAACGCCACAGGGCACGATCGTTGCCTATTCGGATAACGCCGCCATTATGGAAGGCGCCGATGTAGAGCGCTTCTACCCGAAAGCGGATGGTACTTACGCATTTAGCAACGAACTGACGCACTACCTGGCCAAGGTAGAAACGCACAATCACCCAACGGCGATTTCGCCATTCCCGGGCGCAGCTACCGGTTCCGGGGGTGAGATTCGTGACGAAGGCGCCACCGGTCGTGGTTCTAAACCGAAAGCAGGCCTCTGTGGCTTTACGGTATCGAATCTGAATCTGCCGGACGCCAAGCAGCCGTGGGAGCGTCCGGCCAGCAAGCCGGATCGTATCGCCAGCGCCCTGGACATCATGATCGAAGGCCCGATTGGTGCGGCGGCGTTCAATAACGAATTTGGTCGCCCGAACCTGGCCGGTTACTTCCGTACCTATGAGCAAGTGGTTGGGGATACCGTGCATGGGTATCACAAACCCATCATGATTGCGGGCGGTGTCGGTTCCATTCAGGCTGGCCAGTCTTTCAAGCAGGAAAGCTTTGAGCCAGGCACGCTGTTCGTACAGCTGGGTGGCCCGGGCATGCTGATTGGCCTAGGCGGTGGTGCTGCGTCGTCGATGGCATCGGGTAGCAACCAGGCTGATCTGGATTTTGCTTCGGTACAACGTGGCAATCCGGAAATCGAACGCCGCGCACAGGAAGTGATTGATCGCTGCTGGCAGATGGGTGCCGATAATCCGATTCTGTCGGCGCACGATGTTGGCGCCGGTGGCCTCTCGAATGCCATGCCGGAGCTGGCGCACTCGGGTGGTGTGGGTGCCCGCTTCGAGCTACGTGCCATTCAGAGTGAAGATCCGGGCATGAGCCCGGCTGAACTGTGGTGTAACGAAGCCCAGGAACGTTATGTGCTGGCCATTGCCGCCAAGGATATCGAACGCTTTGCGGCACTGTGTGAGCGCGAGCGCTGCCCGTTTGCCGTCGTGGGTACAGCAACAGTTGAAGGTCAGCTGATTGTGAGCGATAGCCTCTTTAACAATCATGCCGTTGATATGTCGATGCATGCGTTGCTGGGTAAACCACCCCGCATGACGCGTGATGTGACGCATACGCCGGAGCAGGCCGCAGCACTGGATGCCGATGCGATTGAATTAAAAGAGGCCGCCTATCGTGTGATGCGTTTGCCATCGGTTGCGGACAAATCATTCCTGATCACCATCGGTGACCGTAGCGTGGGTGGTTTAACAGCCCGCGACCAGATGGTGGGTCCGTGGCAGGTGCCGGTAGCTGATGTGGCTGTAACGGCGATGGGTTACAACACCCGTCTGGGTGAAGCGTATGCCATGGGCGAGCGCACGCCGGTTGCTGTGCTGGATGCCCCGGCATCGGGTCGTATGGCCGTGGGTGAGGCGTTGACTAATCTGGCTGCCGCACGTGTGAGCAGCATGGCGGATATCAAGTTGTCTGCTAACTGGATGGCCGCTGCGGGTGCACCGGGCGAAGATGCCCGTCTGTTTGATACCGTTAAAGCCGTATCCGAACTCTGTCAGGCTATTGACGTCGCTATTCCGGTCGGCAAGGATTCGCTTTCGATGCGTACGCGTTGGGATGAGAATGGCAAGCCGCAAGAAGTGGTGTCGCCGCTGTCCTTAATCGTGACGGCCTTTGCCCGTGTGCCAGATATCGCCCAGACACTGACGCCTGAACTGAATCGCGACGAAGCGGATAGTGAACTGATTCTGATTGACCTCGGTAATGGCAAGAACCGGTTGGGTGGTTCTGCGCTGGCGCAGGTATTCGATGCCACCGGTGACGACGCTCCGGATGTGGATGACCCACAACAGCTGAAAGCATTCTATGCAGCGGTTCAATCACTGAATGAAGATGGCCTATTGCTGGCCTATCACGACCGTTCGGATGGTGGCCTCTTTGTCGCCGCGGCTGAAATGGCTTTTGCTTCACGTTGCGGTGTAACGATCAACGCCGATATCCTCTGCGTTGATCCGATGGATCAGGACGTAGATTACGATAAGAAGCCGGGCATTCTGCAAGGCCGTCGTAACGAACGCCTATTGCGCGTGCTATTTAGCGAAGAGCTGGGCGCACTGATTCAGGTGCGTCGTAGTGATCGCGAAGCGGTGATGGCGCGTCTGCGTACACATGGCTTGTCGCGTTACTCTGAAGTGATTGGCTACCCGAACCAGACCGATGAGATCCGTGTATCGCATCTGGGCAAAACGGCATTTGCCGAACCACGTGTTGAATTACAGCGTGCCTGGTCGGAAACATCGTTCCGCATCCAGTCACTGCGCGACAACCCGGCTTGTGCACAAGCTGAATACGATCGCATTCTGGATACAAGCGATCGCGGTTTGTTTGCAGCGCTATCGTTCGACCCTGCCGAGAATGTTGCTGCGCCGTTTATTAATAGTGGCGCCCGCCCATCGGTTGCCATTCTGCGTGAGCAGGGGGTTAACGGCCAGGTAGAAATGGCGGCCGCCTTTGATCGTGCCGGTTTTACTGCAGTGGATGTGCACATGAGCGATCTGCTCACGGGCCGTGTCACGCTGGATAAATTTGCCGGCCTGGCTGCCTGTGGTGGCTTCTCGTATGGTGACGTGCTGGGGGCAGGTCAGGGCTGGGCGCGTACCATCCTGTTTAACGAACGTCTGCGCGAAGGTTTTTCAAACTTCTTCCAACGTGGCGACAGCTTTGCATTGGGCGTTTGTAATGGTTGCCAGATGATGAGTACCTTGCAAGATCTCATCCCCGGTGCCGATCATTGGCCACGTTTTGTGCGTAACCTGAGTGAGCAGTTCGAAGCGCGCCTGGTGATGGCCGAAGTGCCGCATTCGCCATCGCTGTTCATGGCAGGTATGCAGGGTAGTAAGCTGCCGGTGATTGTGTCTCACGGTGAAGGTCGCGCTAAATTTGCCAAGGCCGACGATCTGGCCAAAGTGCCTGTTGCACTGCGGTACATTGATAGCCAGGGTGCTGCTACCGAGCGCTATCCGTTCAACCCGAACGGTTCGCCAGAGGGTGTGGCTGGTGTCACGACGCCAGATGGCCGCTTTACCGTGATGATGCCGCACCCGGAACGCACCTTCCGTACGCTGCAGATGTCGTGGTTCCCAGGTAAGTTCAATGAGGTCTGGGGTGAAGATGGCCCATGGCTGCGCATGTTCCGTAATGCGCGTAAGTCGTTGGGCTGATTGCCGAGCAGCCTAAATAAAAATGGGAGGCCTAGGCCTCCCATTTTGTTTGAGCGTTAACTTAGATTACTGAATCTTGGCGCTCTGGCGTTGCTTGGCGATTTGCTGCTGGAACTCTTGTTCCTGAATCGCTTGAGACAGTTGGCCCTTCACCTGATCAAATGGTGGTGGAGTCAGCGGGCGACGATCTTCAACCAGAATGACGTGCCAGCCAAAGTCTGACTTCACAGGCTCTGTCGTGTATTTGCCCTTGCCCAGCTTGGTCATGGCATCGCCGAAAGGCTTAACAAAATTGCTTGGTGCTGCCCAGCCAAGATCGCCGCCATTGTCTTTAGACCCGGGATCCGTTGAGTTTTGTTTAGCCAGCGATTCAAAGCTATCGCCGGAATTCAATTTGCCGATCACGTCTTTAGCCTGAGCTTCGCTAGGCACCAGAATGTGACGGGTCTTGAACTCTTCTTTGCCCATGCCAGCATTGATTTGCGTGTAGGCTTGCTTCAGCTGGGCATCCGAAACGGGGTGCTTCTGCGCAAAGCTAGCCATATAGGCACGGATCAGTACATTTTGCTCTGCCAGTTTCATGGCCGCCTGGATGTCTGCCTGTGAACCGATACCGGCTTTCTTGGCGTCTTGCAGAATCAGTTCGCGCTGGATCAGTTCTTCACGAACAGCGTTACGTAGCTCTGGCGTGTCTTTGGCACCTTGTGCGACACGTTCGCCCACGAGCAGGTTTGCCAGCGATTGTGGAATGGCGGTGCCGTTTACCGTGGCGACAGCAGCAGGCGCTGCTTGAACGGCGGCCGCAGAAAGAATAGATACTGCAATCAGGGTAGAAACTAGCGACGTCTTGCGTAATGCTTTCAGATTCATTTTTATTCCTAGAGTCATGTCATACCGCTTGATTGAGGCGGTATCTATTTGAGCAGCATAAAGGGTGATAGCTTTCTTGGCTAGTCTTTTTACGCTTATTAAGCACTGCTTAAGGCTTAGGCCGGCAGTACCTTTTTGAACGGACGTACGACCACTTTGCCGTAAACGCCAGCCGCAAAATAGGGATCTGCTTCAGCCCATGTTTGGGCATCAGCCAGTGAGGCAAACTCGGCCACAATAGCGCTACCCGTAAAACCGGCAGGACCCGGATCTGGCGAGTCAACGGCAGGGAAAGGGCCGGCCAGTACCAAGCGGCCTTCGGCTTGCAGCGCCAGCAGACGGGCCACATGCTCCGGGCGGACAGAGAGTCGCTTTTCCAGCGAGTTTGGGGTGTCTTCACCGACAATCAAATAAAGCATTAGTGTGTTCCTTCCTTGGGGAGGTGTTTGGCCATATAAAGGCCTTGAGCTAATACAAAGAGCAACATGAGACCCATGCCGCCGAAGAGTTTGAAGCTAACCCAGGTGTCCGTATCAAAATTGTAGGCGACCGCCAGATTTAGGCCACCCATGATGGCAAAGAAGCCAATCCATAGTGTATTCAGGCGCGACCACATGGCAGCAGGTAGATCGACCTGATGGCCCATCATGGAGCGCACCAGGTTTTTATTCATGAACTGGTTGGAGACGACAAAGACGATGGCAAATAGCCAATACAGAATGGTGGGTTTCCATTTGATGAAGGTTTCATCCTGTAACCAGATGGTGGCACCACCAAAGACCACGATCAACCCGAGGCTGACCCATTGCATCGGGTCTACCTTGCGTGTTTTAAGCCAGGTCCAGCCGATGAGTGCCGCAGTTGCAACAATGGCAACACCGGTAGCAACATAGATGCCTGAGACTTTGAAGGCAATAAAAAACAGCAGGATGGGGAGCAGGTCAAAAAGAATTTTCATGGAAGAGATTATCGCGGTAGGGAGAGATGTGATGCAAGCGCACTAGCGCTGGCAGTGGCGTCGTAGGGCAGTATGCCTAGACAGGGCGCTTTGAGTCGCTCATTCAGTGTCTGGATGTTTTCTGCAGGTGCCTGAAATGCCGGGTCGACCTGGTTACCGATCCAGCCGGCGAACTGCAAGCCTTCATGTTTAATAGCATCAGCAGTCAGGAGTGCATGGTTGAGGCAGCCCAGACGTAGGCCAACCACCAGAATGACCGGAATATCCAGCTGGCGGATCAGATCGGGCTGTGAGAGAGTGTCGGACAGAGGGGCATAGAGTCCGCCCACCCCTTCCACTAGGAGGAGGTCGGTGCGCTCATCGGCCAGGTGAAAGGTTTCGATAATGGTCGCCGCGGTGATTTCAACCCCGGCGAGGCGGGCAGCGATATGCGGTGACAGGGGCTCCTTTAGCAACCACGGGTTCACGGTGCGTTCGGGTAGTACTATGTTGCTGGCCGCCATGAGGCGAACCACATCGTCGTTATGACCATCGCTATCTGTACCGGCAGCTACAGGCTTTAGCGCAACAGCACGCAAGCCCTGTTGGTCGGCTGCGGCGAGTAGGGCGCAGCTGGCGTAGGTTTTACCTATTTCGGTATCAGTGCCAGTAATAAAGAAAGCATGGGCCATGGTGCGTTGTTTAGCCTTTGCGGGCATGAATCATGAGGACTTCATAGCTTAACGGTAAACCCTGCGGGGTGCGAAATGCTTCGTAGGCTTTAATGAGTTGTGCCCGGGTCTGGCGATTCAAGGCAGGCGCTGTCTGTGCCGGTAAATGGTTGGCACCAACGCCACGGATTGAATGGCGGAGCGCTTTGAAGTCTGCGTGCCAGGTTGTGATCGATGTTGCTGAAAGATCGATAATTTCCAGGTCGGCAGTTTCAATGGCCGCTTTGATCGTGTCTACAGGTAAACAGTGCAGCAGGTGATCGTTAGGATTTAGGCCGCAGGCCTGAAGGCATTGGGCTAACTCCCGGAAAGTTCCCTGGGTGAGCGTTGCCAGAAAAAATGCGCCATTTGGCTCGAGTACGCGTGATGCTTCTTGAGACGCGCGTGTCGGGTCGCACCACTGCCAGGCAAGGCTGGAAAGATAGGTGTTGATCGTATCGGCTGCGAAAGGAAGTGTTTGCAGATCGGCAGTGATTCGAAACGTCCCGGTATGGTTTGGGATTGTTTGCAGCATCCGTTCGGCAAAATCGACGGCTATAAAGTGGGCATCGTTATAGCGGCCTTGTAGATCAGCCAAACAATAGCCGGTGCCAGAACCGGCATCGAGCATGATGCCGCGCCGGGTTGCCGGCAGGTTCTGCGAGATGAGTCCCGTAAGCGCCCTGGCAACCTGATGCTGCAAGGTGCTGACAGACTCGTAGGACGAGGCTGCACGATTAAAGCTTTGGCGAACCTGACTCATACGTTATTTGCCAGGTTGGCAGCGATTTGCTCGGCGTGCGTCAAAGGTAAGGCATGGCTCGCATGATCGATGACCGTTAACCTGGCTTTGAGTTCGTTCGATAACCATTGTGCAGCGGCCAGCGGCACGACACCATCGGCCGATCCGTGAATCAGAGAGATAGGGGGTAGATCGGTCGGCGAGCTGCAGGCAGCGCGTAAGTCAATCGTGCGCAAGAATTTAAGGCCAGAGGTTAAGCGCTCAGTATCGGGTTCTGCCTGTTGCTGTAATTGTTCTGATAGCGCTCGGTCACGCAAGGCTGTGCTATCGCCGTGCCGAATCAGTGACGAGAATCGCTTCAATAGTGCCGCCGGGCTTTCAATCAGTCGCTGATCAAAGTCATCCAGCAGCGTAGCGGGTTGACCCAGTGCCCAGTCTGGACGATGCATAAAGCAGGGTGTGCTACTGATGAGCGTGAGTGAACGCACCCGTTCGGGAAAGCAGAGGGTGTAAGCAAGCGCAAGCTCACCGCCCAGCGACCAGCCAACAAGGTGGGCTGCATCAGGCAGTGTGTCGAATAGGGATTCAATAGCAGTAAGTTGGGAAATGTTGCCGCTGAGGGGTAACGCCGGAGCGCTTACTGTAGTGCATAGCCCTTGTCGTTCAAGCTGCTCGGTGACGGCATGCCAGATGCCGGGCAGGAAGCCCCAGCCATGTAATAACACCATCGGCACACTAGTTTGCGTCATTGGGCAGCACCGATGGCCTCGATCAGGCCGTGAATGTGCTCGGGCGTGTGCGCGGCAGACAGCGAGATACGGAGTCGTGCAGTACCAGCTGGTACGGTGGGTGGGCGAATCGCGGGCACCCAGTAGCCCTGTTCAAGCAGGCGCGCCGAAAGTTTGAGTGCTGCTTCGTTGTCGCCGACCACCAGTGCCTGAATACCGGTTCGTGAAGGCAGGAGCGTATAGGGCAAATTCAACGCAGCGATGCCCGACCGGAATGCCGAGATGTTGGCATTTAAACGGTCACGCAGATCATTGCCTTCAATCATTCGCTGCAGCGAGGCAAGCAGTGCACCGGCAACCATCGGGCTAGCACCTGTGGTGTAGATGTAGCTGCGCGCACTTTGAATGAGCCATTCGACGAGCTGTTGGCTGCCTGCGACAAAAGCACCGGAGACACCAGCGGCTTTGCCGAGGGTGCCGATCATAACGAGGTTGGGGTGTGCGGGAAGTTTTGCATCGGCAATGCTGCCACGGCCTTGTGGACCAAGCACGCCCAGACCATGCGCATCATCGACGATGAGCCAGGCATCATATTGAACGGCGAGATCAAGCAATGCCTTTAAAGGCGCTTCGTCGCCATCCATGCTGAAAACGCTGTCGGTAACGATTAGGCGTGTAGCCCCTTCGGTCACGGGCGTTGTGGCGAGCTTGTGCGCTAGGTCTTCTGCATTGGCATGTTGGTAGCGCACATGTTGGGCACGCGACAACAAGGCGCCATCAATGAGTGAGGCATGGTTGGTGCGGTCTGCAAAGATCACATCATGACGATCGGCAAGCGATGTCAGCACGCCCAGATTGGCCAGGAACCCGGAAGGGAAATAAAGCGCGGCTTCGCGCTGCGCGAAATCGGCACAGGCTTGTTCAAGCGTGGCGAATATGCCGAGTCGGCCACTGACGAGTTGCGATGCGCCAGCACCAACACCCCATTGCTCGATGGCCTCTGTTGCGCTCTTTTTGAGCGCGGCATCATTGGCCAAACCGAGATAGTCGTTGCTGGCAAAAGCAATAAGTTTGCGTCCGTTGAGCTGCATCTCCGGGCCGCATGGGTTTTCTGGCGTCTTGCGTTCACGTTTTAGAAACGCTGTTTCAAGTTTGTTGAGCGCTGTCGAGAGATCACTAGGTTTCATGACGATGCGCCTAGTGTTGCGTTGAGTGCTGAAGACATCTGATCTGCCACCCACTGTGCATCTGTATGGCTTAAGACATAAGGCGGCATCAGATAAACGGTGTTGCCAATCGGTCGTACGAGAAGACCGCGTGCCATTGCAGCCGCAAAGTAACGACGACTGAAGTCTGGCATTTGTGTGTCGACATCCATGGCCCAGATCATGCCGGTGTTGCGGAAATTGCGTATGGACGGATGCGTCGCCAAAGGTTGCAGCGCTGAAGTAATCACAGCGCTTAACTGGCGATTTTTTTCGAGGGTGTTCTCGGTATCGAAAATATCCAGCGTGGCCAGTGCAGCTCGGCACGCCAAGGGGTTGCCTGTGTACGAGTGCGAATGCAGGAAGCCACGACGTACATCTTCATCCCAGAATGCCTGATAAATGATGTTGCTACTCAATACAACGGAGAGTGGTAGGTAGCCACCTGTAATGCCTTTGGATAGGCAGAGCAAATCGGGGCGAATGTCAGCCTGTTCGTGCGCAAAGAATGTGCCGGTTCTGCCAAAGCCAACGGCAATCTCGTCACAAATGAGGTGTGCCTGATATTGGTCACATAAGGCACGGGCGCGCTGTAAATAACGTGGATGATGCATCGCCATACCTGTGGCGCATTGAACCAGCGGTTCGATAATCAGGGCAGCAATTTTGCCTTCACGTGCTACGAACAGTTTTTCCAGGGCATCGGCAGCACGATTGGCGACATCCTCTGCGTTTTCGCCTGCTTGCGCCAGTCTGGCATCAGGTGAGGGCGCCAGGTGAACGTGTTCGTTGCGGATGAGCGGTGCGTAGGCATCCCGGAATAGCGCGATATCTGTGACTGAAAGCGCACCCACTGTTTCGCCGTGATAACTGCCTTCCAGGCAGACAAATTCCTGTTTCTGCTTTTGTCCGTAGTTCTGCCAGGCATGAAAAGACATCTTGAGTGCAATTTCTGTTGCGCTAGCACCATCCGAAGCGAAGAAAGCGTGACCGAGCGCATTGTCTGTTTTAGCTGATAGTCGCTCAGCTAATTCAATGGCAGGTTGGTGCGTAAAGCCCGCTAGCATGACATGTTCGAGCTTGCTGAGCTGATCGGAAATAGCCGCGTTGATACGTGGGTTGCCGTGACCGAACAGATTCACCCACCAGGAACTAATGCCATCGAGGTAACGCTTGCCTTCAAAGTCTTCCAGCCATACACCTTCGGCACGCGCCACTGGTACCAGCGGTAACGTCGGGTGGTGCTTCATCTGTGTGCAAGGATGCCAGACTGCAGACAGGCTTCGATCCAGCCATTCGGTATTGGCTGTCATATCAGTGCAGGATGCTCGGTTGCGTTGCAACGGATTCAGGCATTTCCAGATGGGCAAGTTCACCATCGGCGTTGGCATACATGGGCGAGCCACAATCATCGCAATATTCCATAGGAAAGCGATGATCATGTGAAACGATATCCGTTACGCCCAGCGTGCGAAGTACCTGTTCGATTTCTGCAGGCATGTCGCCTTGTTCATCTTCGATGCCCAGCAATGGCCAAACCACGCCGTGATACAGCGTATCGTCATTACGTGGGCCGAGCCCGATCCGATACTCTTCCAGACGCTGCGCATAAAAAGGGCCGATCACAGCACGTAGTTTTTCTGGCGATAGGTCGATGGCCTCTGACAAAAATCGGACGCAGGCCTCGATAGAGTGTGGGCGGGAGGCGCGATCAGCCGCCGCGCATGCGGCATGAAAGGCTTCTGGCAGCAACATGGTGATGCGGCAGCCAGCCAGAAGGGGTTCGAAAATCTTCTGGGTTTGTGTAGACCAGGCCTGGGCAATTTCACCACGCTCATTCAGCTGTGATGCGCTATTGGCGGTGCGTGCTTCTTGCCAACGGAACAGTGCTTCACCACGGGGTACTGAAACGGCGGCAATCAGATAACGGGTGTCTGATAGAAAACGGTTAGTCTCTTCCGTAGCCTGGTCATGCAATGGTGCGGGTTTGCCAGTGCTGAGTGACTCAGCCAGGTTGCGCGTGAGTTGCGCCAATTGAGTAAATTCACGTGGAATCTGATCCGGACCAACCAGCATACCCAGGAGTGCGACTTCGGCATGGCGGGTGAGTACGATTGTTTTTAAGGCATCTATGAGCGCTGTTTTATCCTTGGCGGCGAGCACAGGCGCTGGAATGGCATAGCGGGACCAGGCCAGAAGCGGGCAGGCGATGAGCAGCACGTCCCGTGATTCATTCTCAATGGTGATGGTCGTAGATTCAACGGCAGACTCAATGGTGTCCATCAGCGCATCGTGCGCAATGGGCTCGCCCTCGCTGAGTCGAGTGAGTACGGTATTAAACGCCTCGTCGTCGCCGGCCGCTAGTAATTGTGCGACCAGACTTTGCAAGCGTGCATGCCAGTGTGTGCGCTCGATACGGCTACCAGCCTGGGCGAGTCCGGTGGCAAGCCAGCTAAGCTGAGCCATTTCTCGTGACAATCGGGGGCGGGAACCATAAGGGGGGCGTTTCATCCCCGCATTTTACCAAGCCTAGGTGCTGTGGCGCTTAGCTGGGAAAGAAACAGTTTGGTGCCATAATTTGCCATAGCCCTGTTTTATGGAAGAAACCCATGCTGTTTTTACTGTCCCCTGCTAAATCACTTGATTTCGATCCTGTTTCTGCTGATATTCCGCAGACACAGCCTCGTTTTCTGGATAAATCTGCACCGCTGATCGATATTTTGCGGAAACAGTCGCCAGCCCAGATTGCGGAACTCATGTCGCTGAGCGATAAGCTTTCGGTGCTGAATGTGACGCGTTACGCTGACTGGTCACTCAAGCATGAACAGCCTGAGGCCAAGCAGGCCATTCTGGCGTTTAACGGGGATGTTTATGAAGGGCTGGATGCACCCTCTTTAAACATGAAGCAGCTGGCTTATGTGCAGGATCATGTGCGAGTGCTGTCCGGTCTTTATGGTGTGTTACGTCCGATGGATCTAATGCGCCCTTATCGGTTGGAAATGGGAACCAAGCTGGCCAATCCTGCGGGTAAAGATCTTTATGCCTGGTGGCGTGAGAGCAATACGGCAACCGTCGTGGCTGATCTCAAGTCGGCGGGTGGCCCCTTGATCAACACGGCCTCCGATGAGTATTTCAAATCAGTGGACCGCAAGGCGCTGGAAAAAGCAGGCGTGTCGGTCATTGATTGCGTGTTCGAAGACTTCAAGGATGGCAAGTTCAAGATCATCAGCTTCTATGCCAAGCGTGCACGGGGTTTATTTGTGCGCGCTGCTGCTGAAGCGAACTGGAAAACCCCTCCGGATCTTCAGAAATTCGATGCTGAGGGTTACGGCTTTGTGCCGGCCGCTTCGACTGAAACGAAACTAGTTTTCCGTCGGCGCGTTGCCTAAACCGTTGTTACTAAACAAATGAGTCAAGGCAGCATCCGGCGGCAGGATGGCAAAGAGACAGGGGCGTTGACGCGCCTTGGCCAGCTTCAGTACCAGATTATCCCGGCTGATCAGCAGATCGGCTTTGGCGTATTGCGCCAGTTCCAGAAACATCTGGTCATCCGGGTCCCGACATTTGGGCAGGAGCGGGAGTTCGGCATCGCTCGGCTTTGCCGGAACAATGGTCAGATGCGCCCGGTAGCGTTTCAGCAGATTGTCGCGACCAGCCGCGTCGAGGCGAAACTGGGGGTATCCCGTGACTCTTTCCAGTTCGGCCAGCGTGCGGTCATTTGCCAGGCAGATCACCTGACCACTACTAACCGCTTGCGCCAGTTGGGCCAGCGGTGGCGCCTGAAAATGAAACAGATCCATCACCACGTTCGTATCCAGCACCAATCGGGGCAGGGTTGCAATGACTGATTCAGTAGACATGCAGACACTTTCTGTTTGTGAGCGCTGTGGCGCGTGTTGTTCCGCGTATCGTGTGGATTTCCACCCTTCGGAACTGGCGCAACGCGCGGGCGGAACCGGAGTGCCCGTCGCGATGGCGATTAGCCTCACGCCTAAATTGATGCGGATGAAGGGTACCGATGAAGCGGCACCGCGTTGTATCGCTTTGACGGGAATGGTCGGTAAGCAAGTGGGCTGCAGTATTTATGCAGACCGCCCGTCGCCCTGTCATGAGTTCAACCCTTGGGCGGCACTGGGTATCGTAGACGAAGCTTGTGACCGGGCACGACAACGCCACGGATTGCCGCCGCTGTCGAAAAGCTAAGCGCAAGCTTTAAACCAGCTTCAGCAGGTCGTTATAAGCCGTTTCGAACTGGGCTAAGCCTGCAGTTTGTAAGTCGATTCCTATCTGCTCCAGGTCAAAACCCAATGCGCTCAGTGCAGCCAGTTGTTCTTGCGCACTATCGATATCCTGATTCAGGCGTAGTTGCGCGATGCCGTGATCGCGGAAGGCGACGAGGGTGGCATCGGGCACGGTGTTCACCGTGTGTGCGCCGATTAACTCTTCAACGTATAGCGTGTCACGATAGGCAGGATTCTTCACAGAAGTAGATGCCCAGAGCAGCCATTGAGGTTTGGTGCCCAGGGATTTTAGATCTGCCTGTGCGCCAGTCTGCAGCGTTTGCCAGTTCTGATACGCGGTTTTGCAGAGCGCGATCGCGGTTTTGCCTTGCAGGCTTTCCGGCAGCTTCGCATCTAGCGTGCTATCGGTGCGGCTAACGAAAAAGCTGGCCACCGAGGCCACATCGCCAATACGCTCCGGCATCCCTTGCTGCTGGCAATGGGCGACCCAGCGGCGTAAGCCGGCCTCGTGTGCTGCCTGAACAGCTTCAAGCTGCTCCAGAGAAAAAATCAGCGTCACATTGACGTTAATGCCATGTGCAATCACTTCGGTGATGGCCTCGCATCCTGCTTGCGTTGCCGGAATTTTGATCATGGCATTAGGGCGGTTAATCGTTTGCCATAAACGGATGGCGGCTGCCGTTGTGCCTGCCGCATCATGGGCGAGTGTGGGCGATACTTCGAAACTCACATAGCCTTGTTCGCCACCGGTTTGCTGCCAGAGCGGCAGGAACAAATCGCAAGCGGCCTGAATGTCAGGCAGAACGACGTTTTCAAAACGGATCTCGGCGTTATTCTCGGCGGCACGTGCTGCCGCAATGGCCGGTGCATAAGTGGCATCTTTGCTCAGGGCCTGATGAAAGATCGCCGGATTAGAGGTGAGGCCAGCCACTGCATCGTTATTAATCCAATTTGCCAGGGTGCCGCTTTCAATAAGCTGCCGCGAAAGGGTGTCGAGCCAGATCTGTTGGCCCAATTGTGCAACTGCAGCAATACGGCTCTGGGAAATGGGGGCTTGATGCGTTGATTGGGTCATGGCAGTCTAATGGTCAGCTTGGTGTAAGGGTACAGGCGTAATTATGGCGTCTGACCTGTAAAAGCATCGCCTAATAATTCTGGCGATGACGAACAGCCTGACACCATTCAGGATGCGGCAGGAAGTTTTTATCATAAAAACAGATGCAGTCGTTACTGCATCATGACAAGTAAGCCAGAGGAGGCTGAGGAACTATGGGCAAGTATCAGGATTTTCATAAGCGTTCCATCGAAAACCGCGACGATTTCTGGGCCGAGCAGGCACAGCTAGTTGAGTGGAAGGAACCGTTTACCCAGGTTTGTGACTTTTCGCGCCCACCATTTGTTAAATGGTTCGTGAACGGCAAGACCAACCTCTGCTACAACGCAGTGGATCGTCATGCCGCCGAGCGTCCGAATGACCGGGCACTGATCTTTGTATCCACAGAAACCAACGAAGAGCGGATCTACACTTGGGCCGAGCTCCAGCGTGAAGTTGAACGTATGGCTGCCATCCTGCAAAGCCAGGATGTCAAAGAGGGTGACCGTGTTCTGATTTACATGCCGATGATTCCGGAAGCCATCTTCGCTATGCTGGCGACGGTGCGTATTGGTGCCATCCACTCCGTCGTATTCGGTGGTTTTGCCGCTGGTTCGCTAGCCACCCGTATCGATGATGCTAAGCCGAAAGTCATGGTAACCGCTGATGCCGGTATGCGTAACGGCAAACCGGTTCCGTACAAGCATCTCGTGGATGAGTCGCTGAGCCTGGCTGAGTTCCCGCCAGCTAAAGTGATCATCGTTGACCGTGGTCTGGACAAGGGTTTCCCACGTGTAGACGGCCGTGATGTGGATTACGCAACGCTGCGTGCCCAGCACATGGATGCTCAAGTACCTTGTGTCTGGGTTGAGTCGTCGCATCCATCGTACATTCTGTATACCTCGGGTACCACGGGCAAACCGAAGGGTGTGCAGCGTGACACCGGTGGTTACCTCGTTGCTCTGGCCGCTTCGATGAAGCACATCTATCAGGGTGATAAGGGTGAAACCTTCTTCTCGACTTCGGATATCGGCTGGGTTGTCGGCCACTCGTACATTGTCTATGGTCCGCTGATCGGTGGTATGGCTACGGTGGTGTATGAAGGTACACCACTGCGTCCGGATCCGGCCATCTGGTGGGAAATCGTCGAGAAGTACAAAGTGAACGTCATGTTCTCTGCCCCGACGGCTGCCCGCGTGCTGAAGAAGCAGGATCCTGCTTACATGAAGAAGCACGACCTTTCGAGCCTCAAGCACATCTACATGGCCGGTGAGCCGCTGGATGAGCCAACGCATGAGTGGTTCATGTCCGAGCTGAACAAGCCGGTGATCGATAACTACTGGCAGACTGAAACCGGTTGGCCGATGATTTCGGCCGTACCGGGTGTGGAAAAGACCCCGATCAAGTACGGTTCGCCATCGTTCCCGGTGTATGGCTACGATCTGCGTATCTTCAATGAAGACGGCACCGAGTGCGGTCCGAACGAGAAGGGTATTGCTGCCGTTGTGCCACCAATGCCACCAGGCTGTCTATCGACGGTATGGGGTCAGGACGAACGCTTTGTTAGCACCTACTTCAGCCTGTTCAAAGAACCGCTGGTCTACTCGTCATACGACTGGGCCATCAAAGATGAAAACGGCTATTTCACCATCCTGGGTCGTACCGATGACGTGATCAACGTTGCTGGTCACCGCCTTGGCACCCGTGAAATAGAAGAAGCGATCCAGAACCACAAGGCAATTGCCGAAGTGGCTGTGGTCGGTGTCGAAGACAAGCTCAAGGGTCAAGTGCCAATCGCCTTTGCCGTGGTGAAGAGCGCAGACAGCGTTGCTACGCCGGAGCTGGTTAAAGCGTTGGAAAAGGAAGTCATGGGTACCGTGGACGGTATTCTGGGCGCGATTGCACGTCCGGGTCGCGTCTACTTCGTGACCGCGCTGCCGAAGACCCGTTCGGGCAAGATGCTGCGTCGTTCGCTGCAAGCACTGGCCGAAGGCCGTGATCCAGGCGATCTGACCACCATTGATGATCCGTCGACCATCGAAAACATCAAAAAGATGGTTTCGGCCGGTTAATCGGTAGTCGCTTCAAACAAAACGGCCAGTCTGCGGACTGGCCGTTTGTATTTCTGGAACGATCAGTCTGCCTTAAGGGACTGCGGGGGTGTCAGGGTTCGTTCAAGCAACAGATCAAGACCGAGCGATGTCAGCGCATGTGGGAGGCATACCGGATTCATGGTCGACATGAGTCGGATGCGGCCCTTGCCATTTAGTGCATCGGCATTGGCAACTTTGCAGGCCTGCCGAGCAACAGCGCTGGCCACACCGACAAGTTGAGCCTTCCCGCTGATCAGTTTGCTGATGGTGGGTGTGAGAAAGTCGTAATGTGTGCAGCCCAGTACCACTTGGTCTACACCTTGATCAATGAGCGGCAAAAGATGCAGCTCGATGTCCTGAATGATGGATGGTGCGTTCAGATTGAGTGCTTCAACTTCGGTTGCCCAACCATGGCACGGAATAACATGCACGGTCTTGTGGGGTGCATGGCGTGCGATGAGTTGTGCTAGCCGCTGACTTTTGGCGGTTGCCACGGTCGCAAGCACCGCGATTTTGCCGCTCTGTGTATTGAGCGCCGCTGGTTTAATGCCGGGCTCAACGCCAACAACGGGTATGTTTGGATGAGCGGCTCGCAGAGCCTCTATGGCTTCGGCCGTGGCCGTGTTGCAGGCGACAACCAGCGTGCTGCAGCCTTCATTAATGAGGGCCTGGCCCATGGCCAACACGCGTGCACGAATATGTTCGGGGGTTTTGTTGCCGTAAGGCACATGAGCCGTATCGGCGGCGTAGATCAGATCTGCCGCCGGGCAGATCTCGGCCAGTGCGCCGAGTACCGACAGCCCACCCAGACCGGAGTCAAAGACACCGATCACGGGACGAGGGCTGATCAGCACTCGGGCACGTTCCTGTTAATACGGATTACGACTTAACTGGAATTTTACCGATCTTGACTTGCCATTCTTTCGGGCCTGTCTCGTGTACTGAGGTACCAGAGGAGTCCACTGCTACGGTGACTGGCATGTCTTCGACAGTGAACTCGTAGATTGCTTCCATGCCCAGATCGGCAAAGCCAACGACCTTGGCTTCTTTGATGGCTTTGGAGACGAGGTACGCAGCACCGCCAACGGCCATGAGATAAGCGGCCTTGTTGTCGCGAATGGCTTCAATGGCGACGGGGCCACGTTCGGCCTTGCCCACCATGGAGATGAGGCCGGTTTTTTCCAGCATCATGCGGGTGAACTTATCCATGCGGGTAGCGGTGGTTGGGCCTGCTGGACCAACGACTTCATCACGTACCGGGTCAACCGGGCCAACGTAGTAAATAACGCGATTGGTGAAGTCGACCGGCAGTTGCTCGCCACGGGCCAGCATGTCCTGGATGCGTTTGTGAGCAGCGTCACGACCGGTGAGCATTTTGCCGTTGAGTAGCAGGATGTCGCCTGGTTGCCACGAAGCCACTTCTTCCTTGGTCAGCGTGTCGAGGTTGACGCGCTTGGCTTTCTTAACGTCCGGTGCCCAGGTGACGTCTGGCCAATCTTCTACCTTAGGCGTTGGCAGGTGCGCAGGGCCCGAGCCGTCCAGATGGAAGTGCACGTGACGGGTGGCGGCACAGTTAGGGATCATGGCCACAGGCAACGAAGCGGCGTGGGTTGGGTAGTCCAGAATCTTGACGTCAAGCACGGTGGTCAAGCCGCCCAGGCCCTGAGCGCCAATGCCGAGGGCGTTGACCTTTTCGTAGAGTTCAAGGCGCAGCTCTTCAACTCGGGTGAGGGTGTGGCCTTCAGCCGCTTTGGCTTGTAGTTCGTGAATGTCACACGGCGCCATGAGCGATTCTTTGGCCAGTAGCATGGCTTTTTCAGGCGTGCCACCAATGCCGATGCCCAGAATGCCGGGCGGACACCAGCCAGCGCCCATGGTCGGTACGGTCTTCAGAACCCAGTCCACGATCGAGTCGGATGGATTGAGGGCGTAGAACTTGGTTTTGTTTTCCGAGCCACCGCCCTTGGCGGCGCAGATCACTTCCAGCTCGTCGCCTTCGACGATTTCGTAGTGCACCACAGCCGGTGTGTTGTCTTTGGAGTTCTTGCGGGCGCCGGCCGGATCGAGCAGGACGGAAGCACGTAGTTTGTTGTCCGGGTTCAGGTAAGCGCGACGAACGCCTTCGTTGACCATTTCCTGGACGCTCATGGTGGCATCCCATTTCAGGTTCTGACCGACTTTGAGGAAAACGACGGCAATGCCGGTGTCCTGACAGATCGGGCGGTGGCCTTCAGCAGCCATACGCGAGTTGGTCAGAATCTGGGCAATAGCGTCCTTGGCGGCCGGGCTTTCTTCGCGCTTGTAAGCTTCACCCAGTGCCTTGATGTAATCCAGCGGATGGTAGTAGCTGATGTACTGAAAGGCGTCTGCGATCGACTGGATAAAGTCTTCTTGCTTGATAGCGGTCATGTTAAGTTCCCGGACGGCTGTTAATGGGTTGAAAGCGTTACACAGCACGCAATTATGCGCTTTTGGAATTGTAATGAAAACGGCATTGTTTGGCACGGTTTGATCTGGATCAATAAATGGTGCAACGCCGCACAAAACCCGCGTCAACAAAGGCTTTAACGTGTAAGCAGGGTGTAAGGCTTAGGTCATTAAATGATGACGTACCCAGCGTACGGTCCGATCTCTGGTAAGCAGGGACCGGTGCCTAAATGCCGGCCCGAGGCGTGTAAATACTTCGGTGTAACCAGGCAGTATCTAACAATAGCGAGGAGATGCAACATGTCGAAGGTTTATCAACCATCCGCGGATTTCGTGAAGAATGCAGCTGTGTCAGGCATGGATGGGTACAAAGCTCTGTGTGCCGAAGCAGAACAAGATTACGAAGGTTTCTGGGCCAAGCGCGCCAAGGAACTCCTCAGCTGGCAGACCCCGTTTACCAAGACGCTGGACGAATCGAATGCGCCTACTTATGGCTGGTTTGTTGATGGCAAGCTGAATGCTTCCTACAACTGTCTGGATCGTCAGGTTGAGCGTGGCCTGGGCGATAAAGTTGCCCTGATTTTTGAAGCCGATGATGGCCAAGTCACCAAGGTTACCTACAAAGAGCTGCTTGCTCGCGTTTCGAAGATTGCCAATGCGCTAAAAGAACTCGGCGTAGAAAAGGGTGATCGCGTCATTATTTATATGCCAATGACCATTGATGGCATTGCTTCGATGCAGGCTTGTGCCCGTATCGGTGCAACGCACTCCATCGTGTTCGGTGGCTTCTCGGCCCAGTCGCTGCGCGACCGCATTGAAGATGCTGGTGCCAAGGTGCTCATTACCAGTGACGGCCAGTTCCGTGGTGGTAAGTCGCTGCCGTTGAAGGCGATTGCCGATGAAGCATTCGGCATGGGTGGTTGTGAGAAATGTACGAGTGTGTTGGTTTTCAAGCGTACCGGTGCCGATGTCACTATGACGGCTGGCCGTGATGTTTGGGCTGACGATATCGTTAATAAGCAGTCGGATCAGTGCGAGCCAGTCTGGGTTGAAGCCGAACATCCACTGTTCCTGCTCTACACCTCGGGTTCGACCGGTAAGCCAAAGGGTGTTCAGCACTCGACCGGTGGCTACCTGCTGCACGCCATGCTGACAATGCTCTACACCTTCGATCTGAAGAAAGAAGACATTTTCTGGTGTACGGCTGATATCGGTTGGGTTACTGGCCACACATACATTACCTACGGCCCATTGGCTTGCGGTGGTACGGAAGTCGTCTTCGAAGGCATCCCGACATTCCCGAATGCGGGTCGTTTCTGGGACATGATTCAGAAGCATAAAGTCAGCATCTTCTACACGGCGCCAACCGCGATCCGTTCGCTGGTCAAGGCATCGGATACCGATCCTGCTGTGCATCCTAAGAAGTACGATCTGTCGAGCCTGCGTTTGCTGGGTTCGGTGGGTGAGCCGATCAACCCAACAGCTTGGGAGTGGTACTACGAAAACGTTGGTGGCAGCCGCTGCCCGATCGTGGATACCTTCTGGCAGACTGAAACCGGTGGTCACATGATCACGCCAATGCCAGGTGCTACGCCGCTGGTTCCAGGTTCTTGCACACTGCCGTTCCCGGGTATTCAGGCCGCAGTGGTCGATGAAACCGGTAACGAAGTTCCTTGGGGTCAGGGCGGCATTCTGGTTGTGAAGAAACCTTGGCCATCGATGATTCGCATGGTTTGGGGCGATCCAGATCGCTTTAAGAAGTCGTATTTCCCAGAAGATCTGGGTGGCAAGCTCTATCTGGCTGGTGACGGCGCCATTCGCGATGCCGAAAATGGTTACTTCACCATTACTGGCCGTATCGATGACGTGCTGAACGTGTCGGGTCACCGCATGGGCACCATGGAAATCGAATCGGCACTGGTTGCTAACCCGATGGTGGCCGAAGCCGCTGTAGTGGGTCGTCCAGATGATCTGACCGGTGAAGCCATCGTGGCCTTCGTCGTGCTGAAGGGTGCACGCCCGACCGGCGACGATGCTAAACGGATCATTAAAGAACTGTCTGACTTCGTTGGTAAGGAAATCGGTCCGATTGCCAAGCCTAAAGACATCCGCTTTGGTGACAACCTGCCTAAGACTCGCTCTGGCAAGATCATGCGTCGTCTGCTTCGCTCGCTGGCTAAGGGTGAAGAAGTTACGCAAGATACCTCGACGCTGGAAAACCCGCATATCCTTGACCAACTCAAGGGTTAACGGGGTAATCCGGAGCACCGCTTGCGGTGCTCCAGTCGCGATCATTCGGAGGAGGGTGGTTCGCGACGCCGGTTGTAGCCGGAAACCTGAGCCGACCAATAGAAGTCGGCCAATGTATGACAGAGAAACCGGCGTAGATTCTGCGCCGGTTTTTCTCTTTACGTGTTCGAAAGGAGTGAAAGCATGCCCAAGGGGATACAGAAAAGTGTACCCAGGCTAGCCATTGTTGGCTCGCTGGCTGTGCTTGCTTTTAATTTCCCGATTCTTTCGCTCTACCGTGGTCACGTGATGTCGATACCCGTGCTTTACATCGGTTTGTTTGGTGCGTGGTTGGTGGTGATTCTTTTGGCACGATGGGCTGCAGAGCCATCGATTCGCCATGCGCCCTATGGACAACAACGCCAGGATCGGACGAAGTTATGATCGACTCATGGCTGGTCGGTCTGCTGACCTTTGCCTATCTGGGTGCGTTGTTCGCTATTGCCCGGTTCGGCGATCGGCGGGCAGATACAGGCCGCTCGGTAATGAGCGCCACAGTCTACGCACTGGGTATTGCGGTTTATTGCACCTCATGGACGTTCTACGGCAGTGTCGGGCGGGCCACGACTGGGGGCTTTAGCTTTCTGACGATCTATCTGGGTCCGACGATTATGTTCCTGTTTGCGGTAGTTATCCTCAAGATGATCCGCATCAGCAAAACCCTGCGTCTTACCTCTATTGCCGACTTTATCTCGGCACGTTATGGCAAGAGTCAGCTACTGGCGGGTCTGGTGACGATTATTGCGGTGATCGGTATCATTCCCTATATCGCTTTGCAGCTCAAAGCTGTTTCCTACAGCTTGAAGATTCTGTTTCCCGATGACGCGGAAGCACTCATTCCGGATGCGTTGGAAGCGTTGGCCTTCATGCCAGATTCCACTGCAATCATCGCGATCATTCTGGCGGCTTTTACGATTGTTTTTGGTACGCGCCATTTAGATGTCACCGAACGCCACGAGGGCATGGTGTTAGCAGTGGCCTTTGAATCGCTGTTCAAACTCATCGCCTTTATGGCGGTGGGGATCTATGTGGTCTGGTTTCTGAACGATGGATTGGGCGATATTTTCGCGCGGGCAGAGGCGATCCCAAAAATCTCGACGCTCTTACAACCCGACTCGGTCAATTACAGCAACTGGTTCTCTATGACGGTCTTATCCGGGTTGGCGATTCTGATGTTGCCCCGGCAGTTTCAGATCACGGTCGTCGAAAACGTTGATCTAAATCATATGCGCCGTGCAGTCTGGCTCTTTCCGCTCTATCTGTTACTGATTAATCTATTCGTGATGCCGATTGCTCTAGCCGGTATGCTGCATTATCAGGGTCAACCCTTCGTGGCAGATGCGTTAGTGCTAACGCTACCGTTGGCACAAGGCAATTCAGCCATGGCCTTGCTGGCATTTCTTGGTGGCCTCTCTGCGGCAACTGGTATGGTCATCGTGGAAACGATTGCTCTGGCCACCATGGTGTCTAACGATCTCGTCGTGCCCTTCCTGTTGCGGCGTGATTCGGAGTTCTCGCGGCGTAAAGATGTGAGTGGCTTGATCATGCTGATTCGCCGACTGACGATCGTGTTTCTGTTGTTACTCGGTTATTTGTATTTTCGTGGTGCGGGCGAGGCCTATGCACTGGTATCGATTGGTTTAATTTCTTTCTTGGCGGTGGCGCAGTTTGCGCCGTCTCTGCTGGGTGGTATGTACTGGAAAGATGGCAATCGTCAGGGGGCGTTGGCGGGGTTGCTATTGGGTTTTGCCGTCTGGTTATATACGGCGTTGTTACCATCGTTTGCACGATCAGGCTGGATGGATAGCGGATTTATTACCGATGGCCCATTCGGTGTTTCATTGCTGGCAGCGCATGGGTTATTGGGTTTAACGTCCTTAGATCCGATAGCCCATACACTCTTCTGGAGCATGTTTGTTAACGTTGGTGCCTACTTTGCGGTATCCATCATGACCCGACAAGATCCCGGTGAGGTAGCTACTGCGAATCAGTTTGTGAATATCAACACGAATAGTGCGCTCATCTCGCGTGTCTGGCGCGGGACAGCCTCGGCGGATGCCCTGATTGAGTTGCTGAAGCGTTTTCTGGGGCCTAAGCAGGCGCAAAACCGCTTGCAGCGTTATGCCAAGAGCCGAGGTCTGGGCACAGTTAGGAATTTGGAAGCTGATGCCGATTTTGTTGTCTTTTCAGAATCACAGTTGGCGGGTGCGATTGGTTCTGCGAGCGCGCATGTGATGGTTAGCTCCGTGGTTCAGGAAGAAGAGCTGGGTCTTGATGAGGTGCTGAATATTCTTGATGAGGCATCGCAAGTACGTGCGCACTCTAAAGAGCTTGAGCGCAAATCCAACGAACTGGAAGCCGCTACCCGAGAACTGCGTCAGGCCAATGAAAAACTGATGGAAGTGGATCGGCTCAAAGACGATTTTATGTCGACGGTGACGCATGAATTACGCACACCGTTGACTTCGATTCGTGCTTTCTCGGAGATGCTACATGATGATCCTGAAATGACAGCCGAGGATCGGACTAAGTTTCTGGGCATTATCGTCGGTGAGGCTGAACGTCTTACACGCCTTATCAACCAGATTCTGGACTTTGCAAAACTTGAATCTGGTCGTGTTGATTGGGAAGTGGAGCGAATTGATCTAAGCCCGCTATTGACCACGACTGCAGAATCGGTGGGCCAGTTGTTCAGAGATAAAGGCACGGTATTTGAATTGGAGCTGCCAGAAGATCAACAACCAGTTTGGGTGGACGTCGATCGAGACCGCTTGAAGCAAGTTGTGATCAATCTCTTGTCTAACGCCGTGAAGTTTGTGCCATCCGTTGCCGGTTTGATAAGGCTGTCATTGAGCCATGACCAAGGGTATGCTCGAGTCGCTGTTAAAGATAATGGACCTGGCATTCCAGAGGCCTACCAAGGCATTATTTTTGAACGCTTTCGGCAGGGCGGTAACACTATGACTGATAAACCGCAGGGTACTGGTTTAGGTTTGCCGATTAGTCGGGAGATCGTGGAACATTTTGGTGGCAGACTGTGGGTTGAAAGCCTATCGCAAGATGAGGTTGTCGAAGGGCATCCGGGTGAAACAGGTTCCACATTTATATTTTCCCTTCCATTGGCTGACGCCGATGCGCAGGCGATTCAGTAGTAATTTAGTTGGGAGCAAATGTTAATGACACACAAAATTCTAATTGTTGATGATGAACCGAACATCGTGATGTCTCTGGAGTTTCTGTTGAAGAAAGAAGGGTTCGCAACGGAAACAGCCGGAGACGGGGATGTGGCGCTGGATAAAGTGCGTAGCTTTATGCCTGATCTGATGTTGCTTGATGTGATGATGCCGAAGAAATCCGGATTCGAAGTCTGTGAAATCCTGCGCGCCGATACTGTACTGAAGCAGCCTCGTATCATCATGCTGACGGCTAAAGGGCGAGAAACAGAACAGGCTAAAGGTCTGGCCTTGGGCGCAGATGCCTACATGCTTAAGCCATTCTCTACAAAAGATCTGGTTGCAAAGATCAGAGAAATTCTTGCGGCTTGATGCTAATACAGGCCTCGTTATTTTAGAAGTTCGAAGGTGCTTTGATGTTTTTACGTGATTTGACTGCTAAGTGGCGCTTTGTCCTTGCTGTAGCCGTGCTGGGCCTACTGATGACGGGCCCTTTTTTGCTTACTTCAGTATTAATCTGGTTAGGTGCATCACCGGGAATGCGTGAAGTTCTGGTGCAGCATCTCTTACCGCAAGTTCCTCTGGGCGGCATGCTTACAGCCAGTGGATTTCTGGTGGGGTTGATTCTGATACGCCGGTTATTTAACCGCTACGTTACGGGTATGGCGGCGATGGTTGAAGAGCTCCGGCTGATGCTTGGTTCAAATCGATCATTTCGTATAACAGAAGAGGGTCCACCAGAATTACGAGAATTGGTCCGCGCAATTAATGATCTAGCCACACAACGTGATGCCTACATTGATGATGTGGAAAGCCAGGTTGCAAAAGCAAAGGCCAACGTCGAAGAAGAAAAAAACCGTTTGGCTGCACTCATGTCAGAACTGGCTCAGGCAGTTGTAGTCAGCAATCTTGATGGACGGATCTTGCTATATAACAATCGTGCACGATACATGTTTGAATCACTAGCCAAGGGGCCAACATCGGTATCCAGCGGTGCATTGATTGGTCTGGGCCGTTCGATCACTTCCATTCTGGAAACAAGTCAGGTTGATTACGCAAGGGATACGATCCGAATTCAACTTGAACGGGGTAATCGTCACCCCGTAGCCAATTTTGTGACCACGACAGACAATGGACAGCTGATTCGCGTACAAATTGCCCCGGTTTTGCGCAACCGACTCGACAGTCAGGACGTTCAGGTTGCCTCGGGTTACATCTTGCTAATTGAAAATATTACCCGATTACTCGAGCAAGAGGCGCGCAGAGATGCGGCGTTGGGTGATCTTACCGAAGGTAGTCGGTCTTCGTTGGGCACTTTGCGTGCTGCTGTAGAAATGCTGGCAGATAATCCGGATATGGGAACTGAAGACCGGGATCGTTTTGTCGGTGTTCTGGCTTCCGAAGTCACCCGTATGAGTCAGCGTCTTGATAATACGCTAACGCTGCTTGCTGATACCTTGCGTCAGCACTGGCCACTGGACGATATGCTTGCTGCAGACGTGATTGAAGCGGCCGGGCGGCGCGTCCAAGAACGTTTGAAGCTGCCGGTTGATGTGAATACAAGCACTGTAGAACCCCTGTGGATTCGTGCCGATAGCTTCTCACTGGTTAGTGCGATGGCCTACTTGGCGAGTAAAATTGCAGAGGCGGGCGATGTCCGCTCATTTGCGTTAAAGCTGGGGTCGGATGAGAAGTTCGTACACATTGATTTACTGTGGACTGGATTGTCGATGTCTTCGGAAACGGTGTTGTCATGGGAAATTGATCCCATGCGTGAAGATCATGGGGTAAATCCACCCACCTTGCGTGAGGTGCTTGATAGGCACGCAGGTGAGATCTGGTATCAGCGTCAACGCACAACATCGCAGGCCTCAATCCGGTTGTTGCTGCCGAAGGCTAAGCCAGACCAGGATCTGTTGGCGAAAATCGATCGTGAACCATCCAGTGATCGGCCAGAGTATTACGATTTTGATTTATTTGATCGTCCGATGGGTCAGGTAGATCTTGATCAGCCTTTATCCAACCTTGTGTATACGGTTTTTGACACGGAGACAACGGGGCTGGAGCCTGCCAATGGCGATGAAATCATTCAGATCGGTGCCCTGCGTATCGTGAATGGCCGGTTGTTACATCAGGAAAACTTTGATCAGCTGGTCGATCCGCGTTGCCAGCTAAAAGCGGCCAGCATGGCGATTCATGGTATTACCGACAGCATGTTGCTCGGGCAGCCTACGATCGATCTTGTATTGCCGGCGTTTCATGATTTCTGTGCGGATACCGTTTTGGTGGGTCATAACGTGGCGTTTGATATGCGCTTCCTGGAATTGAAAGAATCCTCTCTGGGTTTGCGTTTCGACCAACCGGTGCTAGATACCTTGCTGCTTTCTGCGGTGGCGCATCCGAACCAGCAAAGCCATAGTCTGGAAGCCATTATGCAGCGTTTAGGCATACAGATGGAACAGCGTCACAATGCGCTTGCAGATGCCACTGCAACGGCACAGGTCTTTATGCGACTTCTGCCGGCGTTGGCCGAGCAAGGTATTGTTACTTTGCGCCAGGCATTAGATGCATCACAGAAAACTTATTTTGCACAAGTGAAGTATTGATATGAATCAGTTTGGTGAAAACAGCTTTTCGGTAAATCGTGCGCAGGAACTCGCAAGAATGATTGAACAGGCTGATAGTTTCGAGACCTTAGTCGTTTATGCTGAAGAAGCACGACATATTGATGAATCATTCTTGAGTTCAGGTTTGAGTGGTTCGCTCACGACGTATGGTATTTCCTGGCTTAATGACTGCCTCGCTGCAAGGGTTGTTGCGCTGACAGCGGACGAAGCACGCTTACCTGCGGCCAATTGGTGCTGGATCAGTCTGGGCTCGGAAGGCCGTCATGAGCAAACCCTGGTAACCGATCAGGATAATGGGCTGATTTTTTCCGCGTCGGATGAACATGAAGCAACGCTGCTCCGTAATGTTTTTCTGCCGTTTGCACAAAAGGTCAATCAGCGATTAGCGGAATGTGGTTTTACCCTGTGCTCCGGCGACATCATGGCGGGTAACCCGGCGTGGTGCCGTTCGGAAGATGAATGGAAGGGGCTGTTTTTTGATTGGATTCATAAGCCCGAGCCATCGGCCTTATTGAATGCTTCAATTTTCTTCGATGTCCGTCCTCTGTATGGTGACTTTTCTCTGGTGACCCCTTTGCGGGAGATGTTGTCCAAGTGGGCACCCAATGCCGAAACTTTTCTGAGGTTGATGGCGACTAATGCGCTCGCTGCCGAACCGCCGATTGGATTTACCGGTGATGTGGTTATGGAGAAGGACGGCAAAGAGAAGTTTGTTGATATTAAAAAGTATGGCATCCGGATTTTTGTGGATGTTGCCCGCATTATTGGCCTAGCCCATGGTGTTGCATCTGCGAGCACTCGTACCCGTTTCATGGAAGCGGGTGAAAAATTTGGTATGTCAAAGCTGGATGTTTCAGCGGCTTTACAGGCAATGTCCGAGTTGCAGCGTTTGCGTTTGACACATCAGCATCTTGCGATTGATACCGGAAAAAATCCTGACAACCACCTGCATCCGGATGAATTAAGCACCTATGATGAGGCTGTGCTACGTGAAGGCCTGAAACAGGCCAAACGTTTACAGCAACGCTTAAAACTTACCTACCAGATATGACGAGCATTTGATGTCCAATCGTCTGAGGCTAATTCTCGGCGAATACGGCCCTGCGCTTTTTGTGGCGCTATTCGCTGTCGGTTTTACGCTTACGGTGCTTGTGCTGGCGTGGTTGGAGCAGCGTGGCATGAGCCAACGCTGGATTGGTTACGTTTTTCTGTTTTTGACGCTCTTGGTGTTTTCGCTTGTAGGCCTGTTTACACGGACGTCGGATATCGCCGAGTATTTTGTGGCGGGTCGCCGTGTACCCGCTGTGTACTCCGGCATGTCATCAGGAACAGACTGGCTCTCCGCGGCTTCTTTCATTGGCCTGGCCGGTGCACTTTATCAATCGGGTTACCAGGGCCTGGCTTTTGTGATTGGGTGGACGGGTGGCTATGTACTACTGGCGTTGTTAATGGCACCGTATTTAAGAAAGTTTGGACAGTTCACATTGCCAGACTTTTTAGCAACGCGATACGGTGGGCATGCAATTCGATTGATTGGTGCCGTGGCCGTGATTCTTGCCTCGCTGGTTTATGTCGTGGCTCAGGTTTATGGTGTCGGCCTTATTACGAGCCGGTTTATTACGCTTCAATTTGAAATCGGCGTTTACCTCGGTTTGGCCGGTGTGCTTGTGTGCAGTTTCCTAGGGGGTATGCGTGCGTTAATGCATGCGCAAGCTGCGCAGTATGTGATTTTGCTGATTGCTTACATTACACCGATTACGATTCTGTCCTTTGATCGTACGGGGATTCCTGCGCCACCGGTACTTTATGCCAAGGCAATGCATCAACTGGTGGATATCGAGAACGAGGTATTTAACCGGCCTGAAGAGGTGGCAGTGCGTGCCCTTTATGCAGAACGTGCAAAGCGACTCGAGCAGCAGATAGACAATCTGCCGGGATCGCTGGTTGAAGAACGTAAGCGCATGGGTGATCAGATAGAAAAAATGAAGGCATCAGGCGCCTCGGTCCGCGATATTGTTTTATTGGAACGGGAACGTCGTGCACTTCCTGCAACACCGCAATTAGCACACGCGAAATGGCGCAATGATTTAAAGGATGCGTTGCATCGTTCGGCAATGCCGGTCTCTGATACAGAACCTTTTGCATTGCCTGATGATGGCCAAAGCCGTGCCAACTTTTTGGCACTCATTTTTTGCTTAACAATTGGTACAGCATCGTTACCCCATCTGCTGATGCGTTATTACAGTATCGCGAGCGTGAGTCAGGCACGTCGATCAGTCTTCTGGTCGTTGTTTTTTGTGGCGCTCGTTTATTTGTTGGCACCGGCCTATGCCGTTTTTGTCAAGTTAGAAGTACTGAAGCACACGATTGGTGTACCGCTAGAGTCTTTGCCGGCATGGGTTAATGCCTGGACCAAGATCGGGTTGGTATCGGTCGATGACATCAATAGTGACCATCTGTTGCAGTGGGCAGAATTGACGATTAATCCCGATGTCATTGTTCTGGCAACGCCCGAGATTGCCGGTTTGCCTTATGTCATCTCCGGGATGGTGGCCGCAGGCGGTTTGGCTGCGGCGCTTTCGACAGCGGAGGGTTTGTTGCTGTCTATTACCTCTGCGCTGTCACATGATATTTACTTCAAGATGCTCCGGCCGGATGCGTCTTCTTCATGGAGACTGATTGTTTCCAAATCGGTGATGGTGGCTGTGGCGATTCTTGCCGCATCGATTGCGGTGCAAAGACCGGCATCGATTGTGGATATGGTCGCCTGGGCATTCTCTATCGCAGGTGCGGCGCTGTTTCCTGCCCTGGTGCTGGGTGTGTTCTGGCCGCGTGCCAATCGGGCAGGGGCGTTGGCTGGGATGATTGCGGGGTTGTCCGTCACTGTTTTTTATATTGCACGGGTGAAGTTCGACAGCATCCCGTTGTTAGGTTGGTATGGGATCGGCATGCACCCCTGGTTCGGGATCGATGCGGCTGCGGCGGGTATCTATGGGGTTCCCGTTGGTTTTGTGACGAATGTGTTGGTCAGTTTGTTGACTAAACCACCGGGACCAGAAAGCCAGCAATTTATCGAGCGATTGCGTTACCCGCGTATTTTGTACAACCGGGCAGAAACGTCAGGGAGGGCGATCGATGTCTGATATGACACCATTACGCTTGCAGCAAAAGCGCTACTGGCAGAAGACGCTCTGGCTCACAGGGCTTTTGCTGGCTGTGTGGTTTCTTGTGACCTTCGTGGCGACTTTCTTCTCGGCGGCTCTGAACCATCTGACATTTTTGGATTTGCCTTTGGGCTATTTTATGGCGGCTCAAGGATCGTTGATTGTTTACATTGTTCTGATTGCTTTGTATGCCTTTTTAATGAACCGATTGGACCGTCAGTTCGGTGTTGACGAGCAATGAGTTTGCTAACGTTGATCGTATCGATCCGTGGGCTCTTGGAGTTAGTGCTGTGGCTTCTGATAGGTCGTACGGTTTTGGTGGTGCTCGCTGGCCGTTATGGGTCAGATAACCCGGTGATTCGTACGTTCGATTTCCTGTTGAAGCCAGTACGTGCTTGTAGCGATAGCCTCATGCCGGCTCTTACAGGTAAGGTAAAAGATGCGGTGATGTTTATACTGCTCCTGCTGATCTGGCTGGGGTTGGGGGTGGCCAAACTAACATTGGTTGCCGGTTAAGTTGGTGCACACCGGTGCCTTGCAAAAAAGTCGGGATATCGGTATAGTCTTGCTCCTTGCAGTAGGCGCGTAGCTCAGCTGGTTAGAGCACCACCTTGACATGGTGGGGGTCGTTGGTTCGAGTCCAATCGCGCCTACCAACGAATTCAGAACTGAAGCCAGTGTCAGATTCGCCGAATATCGCAATCAAAGCGACCCCGGCTAGCTGCTCTGGCTTTTTTGTTGTCTTCTTTTTGTTCGCGAGTCCAAGATGCCAGTCATTACCTTGCCTGACGGTTCCAAGCGTGAATATCCCCAGCCGGTAAGCGTGCTGGATGTTGCTGCCAGCATTGGTGCAGGCCTGGCCCGTGCCGCTTTAGGTGGCCGGATTGACGATAAGCTGGTGGATACCAGTTACTTAATCGAAACCGATTCGCCACTGGCCATCATCACGGACAAAGACCCGGAAGGGTTGGATCTGATCCGCCACTCCACAGCGCATTTGCTGGCCTACGCCGTAAAAGAACTCTATCCTGAGGCGCAGGTGACGATTGGGCCAACAGTAGAAAATGGCTTCTATTACGACTTCGCTTACTCGCGTCCGTTTACGCCGGATGATCTGGCCGCCATTGAAAAACGCATGGCCGAGCTGGCAAAAAAAGATATTCCCGTCACCCGTGAAGTCTGGTCGCGCGATGATGCCGTGAAGTTCTTCGAGGGACAGGGCGAGCGTTATAAAGCCGAGCTGATTGCCGCGATTCCACAGGATCAGGACGTGTCGTTGTACCGCGAAGGCGATTTCATCGACCTTTGCCGTGGCCCGCACGTGCCGTCGACCGGTAAGCTCAAGCACTTCAAACTGATGAAGATTGCCGGCGCCTACTGGCGGGGCGACCCCAAGAATGAACAGCTGCAGCGCGTCTACGGCACGGCCTGGGCTAAGAAAGAAGATCTGGAAGGCTACCTCCATATGCTGGAAGAGGCGGAGAAGCGCGATCACCGTCGCCTGGGTCGTTCGCTGGGTCTGTTCCACATGCAGGACGAGGCTCCTGGTCTGGTGTTCTGGCACCCGAAGGGTTGGGCCGTGTGGCAGGAAGTGGAGCAGTACATGCGCCGCGTCTATCGCGACAATGGTTACCAGGAAGTGCGTTGCCCGCAGATTCTGGACCGCTCCCTGTGGGAAAAATCCGGTCATTGGGATCATTATCACGAGAACATGTTTACGACCGAGTCGGAAAAGCGTCACTACGCGCTAAAGCCGATGAATTGCCCGGGTCACGTGCAGGTCTTTAATGCCGGTCTGCGTTCGTACCGTGATCTGCCGCTGCGCTATGGCGAGTTCGGCTCCTGTCACCGCAATGAATCCTCGGGTGCGTTGCATGGCCTGATGCGTGTGCGCGGTTTCGTACAGGATGACGGCCATGTGTTCTGTACCGAAGACCAGATTGAAGCCGAAGTGACGGCGTTCAATGCGCTGGTCAAGCAGGTGTATGCCGATTTCGGTTTTAACGAGGTGGCCGTTAAGCTGGCGCTGCGTCCGGAAGGACGCGTTGGTTCCGACGAAATCTGGGACAAAGCCGAAGCCGCGCTGCGTGCGGGCCTGACTGCATCGGGTCTGGAGTGGACTGAGCTACCGGGCGAGGGCGCCTTCTACGGTCCGAAAATTGAATTCCACATCAAGGATGCGATTGGGCGTTCGTGGCAGTGCGGCACGATGCAGGTCGATTTCTCGATGCCGGGACGTCTGGGTGCCGAGTATGTGGCCGAGGACAATAGCCGCCGTGTCCCGGTGATGCTACACCGTGCCATCCTCGGTTCGCTGGAGCGTTTCATTGGGATTCTGATCGAAAACCATTCAGGTGCATTGCCGACCTGGCTGGCGCCGATCCAGGCCGTTGTGCTCAATATCTCGGAAAAACAGGCCGATTACGCCGAAGATGTGGTCAATCAGCTGCATGCGGCCGGTTTCCGGGCAGAGGCCGATTTGCGTAATGAGAAAATTACCTATAAAATTCGGGAACATAGCGTTAACCGGCTGCCTTACCAACTTGTCGTTGGCGACAAGGAAAAGGAAGCCGGTCTCGTGGCCGTGCGTACCCGTGGGGGTCAGGATCTGGGGCAAATGCCCGTTACAGAGCTGATCGAGCGTCTGAAAGCAGACGTAGCAGCCTACCGGTAAGCACGGTTAGTTTTTTTTATTGAATTAAGGAGTACTGGTCATAGCTCTTCCGAAGTCGAACCGCCTCAATGAGGAAATCACGACCCCGCAGGTACGCCTGCTGGGACCCGAAGGCGAACAGCTGGGCGTGGTTGCCATTCGTGACGCGCTGGCACAGGCTGAAGAAGCCGAACTGGATCTGGTTGAAATTGCACCGACGGCTTCGCCACCGGTCTGCCGAATCATGGATTACGGCAAGTTCAAGTACCAGGAAGCCAAGCGTCAGCACGAAGCCAAGCTGAAGCAGAAGCAGGTTCAGGTTAAGGAAATCAAGCTGCGACCCGGTACGGACGAAAACGACTACCAGATCAAGATGCGCAATATGGTGCGCTTCCTTGGTGAAGGCGATAAGGTCAAAGTGACTTTACGTTTCCGCGGTCGCGAACTGTCGCATCAGGAATTCGGGATGCGTCAACTGGAACGCGTCAAGGCGGATCTGGAAGAAATCGGCTCTGTTGAACAGATGCCGAAGATGGAAGGTCGTCAGATGGTGATGGTGATTGCGCCGGTCAAAAAGGCCCCTGCAGCTGCCAAACCTAAGGCGAAAGAAGAACAGAAGGAAGCGGCTACGGCATAACGCTGTAGCGGTTTTTAGCAGGATTGATCGGGTTGCGCAAGCAACTAGGTCATTACAAGTGGCATCGGGTTAGCAAGAGGTTCCGTCGGAGCCCACCTGGTGACATGACATAAAGGAGCATATACATGCCCAAAATGAAGACGAAGAGCGGCGCAGCTAAGCGTTTCCGCGTTCGTGGCAGCGGCAGCATCAAGCGCGGCCACGCATTCAAGCGCCACATTCTGACCAAGAAGACAACCAAGTCCAAGCGTCAGCTGCGTGGTCCGGAAACCGTTAATGCCTCGGATGTAGCATCGATCCGAGCCATGATGCCCTACGCTTAAGGAGAATAAACTATGCCTCGCGTTAAACGTGGTGTAACGGCGCGCGCTCGCCACCAGAAAGTTTTGAAGCTGGCCAAGGGTTACCGCGGCCGTCGTAAGAACGTATACCGTATTGCCAAGCAAGCGGTGATGAAGGCCGGTCAGTACCAGTACCGTGACCGTCGTCAGCGTAAGCGTCAGTTCCGTACCCTGTGGATCGCTCGTATTAACGCCGCATCGCGTGAACTGGGTCTGACCTACAGCCGTTTCATGAACGGTCTGAAGAAGGCTTCGATCGAAGTCGATCGTAAGGTTCTGGCTGATCTGGCCGTGTTTGATAAGCCGGCATTTGCCCAGCTTGCAAACCAAGCCAAGGCAAGCCTCGGCCTGTAATCGCCAAGCGATCCGAAAAAGGAGGCGTTGCGCCTCCTTTTTTTTCGGATCATCAGTAAAAGTCAGCTACACCAAACCTGCTGGTTTTTACTGATGTTCTGACCGATTTATCCGAGGTGTTTATGTCGTCGCTGAATTCTGAAGCCCTTCTGTCCGAGTTATCGGAAGCGCTGGCCGCCATTAAGGACGGTGACGCCCTGGAAGTGACCAAAGCGCGTTACCTGGGCAAAACAGGTATCGTCACAGAAGCCCTCAAGGGTTTGGTGAGTCTGCCGGTTGAAGAGCGCAAAGAAGCCGGTGGCCGTATCAACAAGATTAAGGTCCAGGTTGAAGCGGCGATTAATGCGCGACGAGAAGCACTAAAAGAAGAGCATTTGGCGGCGCGTCTGGCTGAAGAAGCTCTGGATGTGACGTTATCGGGCCGTGGCATGGACCGCGGTGGTCTGCATCCGGTAACGCGTAGTTTGCAACGAATTGAAGGTTTGTTTGCCTCGATGGGTTTTTCGGTGGCAGAGGGTCCGGAAATTGAAACGGACTACTTTAATTTCACCGCGCTCAACACCCCGGATGACCACCCGGCGCGTTCCATGCACGACACTTTCTATCTGAAGGATGCGCAAGGTAACGTGCAGCAGGACGTATTGTTGCGTACCCATACCAGCCCGATTCAGGCGCGCTACATGCAAAACCATGTCAAAGTGCACGGCGGCAAAGAAGGTATGCCGGAAATCCGGATTATTGCGCCGGGCCGTGTGTATCGCGTTGATTCCGATGCGACCCATTCGCCGATGTTCCATCAGGTGGAAGGGCTCTGGGTAGGCGAGCATGTCACCTTCTCAGGCCTCAAGGGCGTGATGATCGATTTTCTGCATCAGTTCTTTGAAACGGATGCGCTGGAAGTGCGCTTCCGTCCATCTTTTTTCCCGTTTACGGAGCCCTCGGCCGAGATTGATGTGGCCTTCGGTGAAGGCCCGCTGAAGGGTCGTTGGCTGGAAGTGGCCGGTTGCGGCATGGTGCATCCGAATGTGCTGGCTGAGGCCGGTATCGATCCTGAGCGCTATGTCGGCTTCGCCTTTGGTATGGGCCCGGATCGTTTGACGATGCTGCGTTATGGCATTAATGACCTACGCCTGTTTTTCGAAGGCGATGTTCGTTTCCTGAACCAGTTTGCTGCCTGAGTGGCACGTTGTTCAACGTCGAGTTTTAGCGAAAGACTTCAAGCATGAAATTCTCGGAATCCTGGCTGCGCCAATTCGTTAATCCGGACTTATCTTCGGAAGCGCTGGCCGAATTGCTCACCATGGCGGGTCTGGAAGTGGAAGAACGTGGGCCCGTTGCCCCACCCTTTAACAATGTCGTGGTGGGCCATGTGCTGTCCGTCACCAAGCATCCGGACGCCGATCGTTTAAATGTCTGCGAAGTCGATGCGGGTGAGGGCGCGCCACGCCAGATCGTATGCGGAGCAAGCAATGTCGCTGCCGGTCTCAAGGTGCCGTGCGCTTTACCTGGCGCCGTGCTGCCAGGTGACTTCAAGATCAAAGAAGCCAAGGTGCGCGGTGTGCCCTCCGCCGGTATGCTGTGTGCCGCTGTAGAACTAGGCATGGCCAAGGAAAGCGATGGCCTGATGATTCTGGATGCCGATGCCAAACCGGGTACTTCGCTACGCGAATTGCTGGGCCTGGATGACATTTGCCTGGAATTGAAGCTCACGCCGAATCGCCCGGATTGTCTGGGGTTGCTTGGTCTGGCGCGTGAGGTGTCTGCGCTGACCGGTGCGGCAGTGACGCTGCCTGTGATTGAAACGATTGAAGCCACACATCAAGCAACGTTACCGGTAGCCATTAATGCCGCGGATCTCTGTGGTCGTTTTACGGGTCGCGTGATTAAGGGCGTTAACGCACAGGCGCAAACCCCTGCATGGATGAAACAGTGTCTGGAGCGCTCGGGCTTGCGTTCCATTAGTGCATTAGTTGATATCTCCAACTACGTGATGCTGGAACTCAATCGCCCGAATCATGTTTTTGATCTGGGTACCGTACAAGGAGGCCTCACAGTACGCTGGGCGAATGATCAGGAAAAGCTGACCTTGCTTGGTGGCGAGGAAGTCACCCTGGATCATCGTTACGGCGTAATTGCGGATGAGGGCGGCGCCATTAGTCTGGCGGGCATTATGGGTGGTGAGCGTACTGCCTGTACTGAATCAACCAGGGATGTATTTGTTGAAGCAGCTTACTGGCACCCTGCAGCGATCCAGGGGCGTAGCCGCTGGTTAACGTTAAGTACGGATGCCGGGCACCGCTTTGAGCGGGGCGTTGATTTTGCTGACACAGAAGCGGGTGTCGCACGTATTACGCAGTTGATCCTGTCGATCTGTGGTGGTGAAGCAGGGCCTGTGGTGGATCAGGTGACTCAGCTACCAGCGCGTCCTGCAGTTAAAGTGCGTTTTTCGCGTATTCGTAAAGTGCTGGGTATTGACCCATCGGATGATGACATCACGAAGATTTTTAATGGGTTAGGGTTTCAGCCAAAGCCATTTGAAGCCGGCCTTGAAATTGTGCCGCCGAGCTGGCGCCATGATTTGTCGATCGAAGAAGATTTGATCGAAGAAGTTGCTCGCGTGATTGGTTACGACAACATTCCGGCTAAACCGCCGATTGGCCCGATGAATATGCAAGGCCAAACCGAGAAATCGCGACCGATTGACGCTTTGCGCGTTACGCTGGTTGAGCGCGGCTACCAGGAAGTCATTAATCTCTCGTTCACGCCAGAAGCGTGGGAAGCGGACTTTGCTGCGAATGCTGCACCGGTTGAATTGGCCAATCCTATTGCCAGCCACCTCTCCGTGATGCGTTCTTCGCTGATCGGTGGGTTGATTAACACGCTGGCCAATAACCAGCGCCGTCGGCAGCCCCGTTTACGGGTGTTTGAAAGTGGTCGCGTATTCGAGCGTCAGCAGGCTAAAGAAGCTGGCCAGGTTGATGGTTACCGTCAGACGCTACGTGTCGGTGGTTTGGCCTGGGGTGGTGCTGCACCCGAGCAATGGGCTGTGCCAACACGCGCTGTCGACTTCTATGATGTCAAAGCAGATGTTGAAGCCCTGAGCCCGGCTCAACCCCTACGTTTCGAGGCTGCTGTCCATCCGGCATTCCATCCGGGACGCAGTGCCCGTGTGCTGCGCAATAACCAGCCGATTGGCTGGATTGGCGAACTGCATCCACGCTGGGTACAGAAATATGAGCTGGAATCGGCGCCCGTGCTCTTTGAACTGGATATCGATGGTCTAACACCGGCCAAGGTATCCGTGTATGAGCCAGTCTCTTCTTTCCAGGCGGTTGTGCGTGACCTGGCGGTGCTGGTAGATCCCAAGTTGCCGGCCCAGACGCTGATTGATCTACTGTGGACGAAAGCCCCTGAGGTGCTGCGGTCGGTGAACCTTTTTGACCAGTATCAGGGCAAAGGTGTACCGGAAGGTTCAAAAAGTCTTGCCTTCCGCTTTACGTTGCAGGATACTCAAGCAACCCTTGAAGATCAAAAGGTTGAAGCAGTCATGACCCATTTGCTGGGGCAGCTGACTCAAGCCGGCGCGACATTGCGAACCTGATATTCAGCTAAAATTATTACCGATAAGCGACTATCGTCGCCTGTCCTTTGTTTTCTCGAAAGTATTGCATCATGACGACACTCACCAAGGCCGAAGTTTCCGATATTCTTTTTGAAAATCTCGGCCTGAACAAGCGCGAATCGAAAGATATGGTTGAGGCCTTTTTCATCGAGATCGCCGACACGCTAAGCGCTGGCCAATGGGTCAAGCTGTCTGGGTTTGGTAACTTTCAGCTACGTGATAAACCGCAGCGCCCAGGCCGTAACCCTAAAACCGGAGAAGAAATTCCTATTACAGCACGCCGTGTGGTGACCTTCCATCCGAGCCAGAAGCTGAAGGATGAAGTTGAGCGCGTTCAGAAAACCGCACGTCACTAATTTAGGCGTTCGCTCTTATGTCTGATTTGTTCAGCCAGTCTGTGGTCGAAACGGCGCCGGAAGCACCAAGCTCGGCGTTGCCACCGATTCCTGCCAAGCGTTACTTCACCATTGGTGAAGTGAGTGACCTGTGTGGTGTAAAAGCCCACGTGCTGCGTTACTGGGAGCAGGAGTTTACGCAGCTTAAGCCATTAAAACGGCGTGGTAATAGACGTTATTACCAACATCACGAAGTGCTGTTGGTGCGCCGTATTCGTGAACTCCTCTATGACCAGGGTTATACGATTCATGGTGCGCGTAATCAATTAAGCCACCCGGGTCACAATACGATTGCTCCAACAGCCAATACCACTGGCGCGCCAACGGATTTGAGGGCGGTGCTGGGTGAAATTATTGATTTGCTGCGCATCTAACTCTTGTCGGTTTGTTATCTGAATATTGAGTAAAAATGCCCCGTGTCGTAGAATAGCGGGCTTGTCGGCGTGTAGCGCAGCCTGGTAGCGCACTAGTCTGGGGGACTAGGGGTCGCAGGTTCGAATCCTGTCACGCCGACCATTAATTTGGCTATATTAAGAAGCATTGATTAAACCGGTTTTGCGTAAGCAAGCCGGTTTTTTTATTCTCTTAAGACTCCTGTAATAAAAATAGACTTGATTCCCTTTGGTTTGGATATTAATATATTCACAATCGAGTTATTTTGATTCGAACCAGTTAATTTAAACAAAGTATATTTTGGAGTTAATTATGGATCTGTCGACACTAAATCTAGAGCAATTAAAAGATTTGCTCAAAAAGGTTCCTGCTGAAATCAAGCGCCGTACGGAAGAAGTTTCAAATGCGGCTCGTGAAGCAGCCATTGAAAAACTAAAAGCCATTGCCCGCGAGCATGGTTACTCGCTGGAAGAGCTGGCTGGTACCAAGAAGCCACGTAAGTCGTCGGGTGGTGCACGTAAGCCGGTGGCTGCGAAGTACGCTAATCCGTCGAACAGTGCAGAAACTTGGACTGGCCGTGGCCGTAAGCCGCTATGGGTACAAAATGCACTTAACCAGGGTCGTTCACTGGAGAGCCTGCTGATTCGCTAAGGCGGTCTGTAAGAAAAAAGCGGGGTCGAGTAATCGACCCCGCTTTTCTTTTGGGTGTTTGTATGGGAATTACCGAGCCCTTTGAGTTATCCTTACAGCCTACACGAGGTGCTCATGAATATTCTTCTTTCTAACGACGATGGTTATTTTGCGACTGGGTTGAGCGTGCTCCATCAGTCCTTATTGTCGTTGGGTACGCTAGAAGTTGTTGCCCCCGAGCGAGATAGAAGCGGTGCCAGTAATTCACTGACCTTGGATCGACCGCTGACATTGCGTACAGCGCCAAATGGATTCCGATTTGTGAATGGCACGCCAACGGATTGCGTGCACCTTGCCGTTACCGGCTTAATCGACACGTTGCCTGATCTGGTTGTGTCCGGCATTAATCATGGCGCCAATATGGGTGACGATACCGTCTATTCAGGTACCGTGGCTGCGGCGACAGAGGGCTTTTTGCTCGGCGTACCGGCCATGGCAGTGTCGTTGGTCGGCAAAGAAGGTCGGCATTTTGATACAGCCGGTCAGGTTGCTCGTCTGCTTGCCGAAAAACTTATAAAACGCCCCATAGGCCAGCCTGTGCTGCTCAACGTGAATGTGCCCGATGTGCCTTTTGACCAATTGGCTGGTATGCGCGTTACGCGTTTGGGTAAACGGCATAAAGCGGAGCCGGTTATTCGGGCAGTCAATCCACGTGGAGAGACTGTTTACTGGGTAGGGCCGGCTGGAGCTGCACAAGATGCCGGGCCGGGCACAGATTTCCATGCGGTAGAAGCGGGCTATGTTTCTATCACGCCATTGCGGCTTGATCTCACGCATACCGATCAGCTCGATGCAGTTCGTGGCTGGTTGGGCTAATTAATGAGTCGTGCTGCGCTTGGTCAAGGTATGACCTCGGCCCGTACACGGGCTCGTATGGTTGAGCGTCTCCAACAGCAGGGGATTAAAGACAAAGGCGTTCTTGCTTCGATTAACAAAGTTGAACGGCATCTGTTTGTTGATGAGGCTTTTGCGCATCGTGCCTATGAAGATACGGCGTTGCCACTAGGTCAGGGGCAGACGATTTCACAACCCTTTATTGTCGCTCGGATGATCGAGTGCCTGAGAGCGGGCGATCGGCCGCTGGGTAAAACCCTTGAAATCGGTACCGGGTGCGGTTATCAGGCATCGGTTTTGGCAGGTTTGACGAAAGAGGTCTATTCGATTGAACGCCTGGCCGGACTGATTGATCGTGCCAAGGTTAATCTGCGGGCCATCAAATGTTTTAACGTGCGGCTGAAGCATGGGGATGGGTATCTGGGTATTCCGGAAGTGGCACCCTTTGATTCGATTATTCTGGCGGCAGCAGCGCCTAAAGTGCCGGAAGCCCTCTTACAGCAAATGACCGTTGGTGGCAGAATGGTTCTACCGTTTGGCGCATCCACAGATGCCGCTATTCAGCGTATGTTGGTTATTGAAAGAACAGAGACAGGTTGGAACGAGCAATTGATGGAGCCCGTGAAATTTGTCCCTATGTTGCCGGGTGTTGAATGACGCAGTCTGTAAATAAAATTGGGTTGGCTGGTGCTTTGCTGGTAGCGATGCTGGCGGGGTGTACCTCGCTTTCGAAAGCACCGGTGGATGATGGCAAATCTTCTTCTATCTCTCCCTATCCACCGCTGCCCAAAGACTGTACGCAGACCTGGACGGTACGCAAGGGTGACACGCTCATTGGCATTGCTCTGGATGCCGGTGCTGATTATCGCGATGTTGCTGCAATGAATCAGTTATCCAATCCGAATATTATTCAACTGGATCGAACGCTCTGCGTTAGGCGTTCTACCACTAAGGGTGCGAAGAAAGCCCCATCAGCCGGTACGGGTACAAACGCTGAGGCTA